>JBFJYU010000292.1:0-4053 GCA_041622435.1 Thermoplasmatota archaeon
GGATGGTTTTGTCGCCCGGTTGTCTTCGGCGGGGGCGCTGGACTACGGCACGTACTTCGGCGGCGCCTCTGACGATGAGGTTTTGGATGTGGTTTTCGGCGGGCGGGGCGACGCGTGGATTACCGGTTACACCCAGTCCACGGTGGTTGGTGGCTTCCCGGTCGTCAACGCCTACCAGCCGTTTGCCGTTGGCGCCCGGGAAGCCTTTGTTGCGCGCCTCGACAGTTCCGGCTCGTCGGTGCTTCAATCCACCTTCCTCGGTGGCGGAAACAACGATGAGGGTCGGGTGATCTTGCTCGATGCCCTAGGCCGGGTCGTGGTGGCGGGTTACTCCCAGTCGCCTGATTTCCCGATGCAGGACGAGGTGCAACGGATCACCGGCTCCAGCAGCCAATATCCCGGTTTCGTCACGGTGTTCAACCGGTTGGGAACCGACCTCGTTTTCTCATCGGGCTTCACGCGCTACACGGGCAGCTTGGTCACGAGCGCTGCCATCGATGGCGATGGCGATATCCACATCGCGGGGTACAGCAGCGCGGACCCGTCGACCTTCCCGCAGGCGCGTCGCACCCAGTGGACCAGGGAGGGAAGCGCCTACGACGGATTCTACGCCAAAATCGACCTGAGCGGCCCGGACGGCTTGCCCGCCGTGGTTCACTCCAGTTTCGTGGGCGGACGATCGACCGACCACATCTGGGGCCTGGCGCTGGACAGCCAAGGCCGGGTGATCGTGGCCGGCGATTCCTATTCCCACGATCTACCCGTGAAGAACGCCCAGCAGCCGGCCCGCGCCGGGTCGTGGGACGGGTTCCTCATGGCCATCGACGAGTGCGTTGAGTCCACGGCGGCCTCGGTGGATCTTGCCTTGCAGGGCAACGAGGGCGACAACGGCTGGTACCGCACCTACGTCATCGCCGAGTTCATCGTGGACACACCCTGCCCGCCCGGTGTCGCGTTTGCGTCGCTGGACGGCGGCAGCCACGAGGCCCACCGGCGGCTTGTCATCTCCGACGACGGTGAGCATACCTTGGACTACTACGCCACGGACGCGTCGGACATCCTGGAATTCGGCGAGCGGGCTGGTCGGCCGGGCTCCGCGACGTTCAAGTTGGATGCCACGGCGCCTGTGACCACGGCGGCCCTGAGCGGCCTGGAGGGTAACAGCGGCTGGTGGCGCGGCGCGGTGACGGTTGACCTGTCGGCCACCGATGCCACCAGTGGGGTTGCCGCGACCTTCTACGAGCTGGACGGCGCCTTGGCGCGCATCGGCGACAGCGTTGTCGTGTCGGGCGACGGCGTGCACACGCTGAGCTACTACACCAAAGACCTGGCCGGCAACGTCGAGCGGGCCAAAAGCATCGAGATCAGCATCGACGCCACGGCGCCGGGCATCGACTTGCTGAGCCCACGCGAGGGCTACGCCTACGTCTTTGGCGACGAGGCTCCGGCCGAGGGGCTCCCCATGACCATCGTGGTCGGGGATGTCATGGTTCACGCGGACGCGGCGGACGCCACCAGCGGCATGGGTCGCGTGGAGTTCTGGGCGGACGGCGCCCTGGTGGCCCTGATGGCGCTTGACGGCGACTATCAGGCGCTCTGGGAGGCCAGCCTGTCGCACCTCGGCGAGCACGCCATCGAGGTGGTCGCCTACGACGCTGCGGGCAACAGCGCCTCGGACTCCCTGGCGGGAATCATGAGCCTGCCCACGACCATGACCGGCGTCGAGACCACGGCCCAGGGGGTCTAGGCATGCAAAGAAACGACGATCAACAAGAGCGAGGAGACACGATGAAGAGAATCACGAAAGGATGGCATGTGAAGCAGGTGCTCGTGGCCGGCTTGGTGCTCGGCCTGAGCGCGTCGGGCCTAGGCGGGTTGGACTGGTACGAGGGCGAAGCCTCGGCCTCCACCCCCGCCAGCCTGACCAGCATGATGGCCGCCGACGGCACATCGGAGCAGGCCGCCGTCTCGCAGGCCATGGGTGGTCCCCTGCGCTTCGAGGAAAACGTGGGCCAGGCCGACGCCGCCGTGGTGTACCAGGTCCACCTAGCTGACGGGACCGTCGGCTTCCTGCGCGACCAAGTGATCTTCGCCCTGCACGCCGAGACCTCGGATTCAGCAGCGGCGCGGCCTCCGCTGGGCGATCTGCCGTCCCCAGCCATGCCCCCGGACGACCTGCCGCAGTTCGAGACCACGGTCACAATTCTTGAGTGGCAAGGTGCCAGCGGCGACGCCGGCCTCATCGGTCTGCATCCGCAAGACACCCAGACGTCCTACTTCATGGGTGACAGCCGAACCGGCGACATCACCACGTACGACGAGGTCCTCTACACGGGCCTCTGGCCGGGCATCGATGTCAGGTTCTACACTGCCGACTCTGGCAGCCTTGAGTTTGACGTCATCGTCGCCCCCGGCGCCGACCCCGCAGTCGCCCGCTTCACGTTCGAGGGCGACGGGGGCCCCAGCATGGGCGACGATGGCAGTCTCGTTGTGGGCGACGGCCCCGCCGCGCTGCGCTTGAAGGCACCCTACACGTACCAGGACGGACCCGCCGGCAGGACGCCCGTCGAATCCGCTTACCAGGTGGGCGCCGACGGCTCGGTCGGTTACCACCTGGGCCACTACGACCCGCGGCGCGAACTGGTCATCGACCCCATCCTTGAGAGCTACTCGGTTTGGGGCGGTGCCGGTCAAAGCTACGTTCGGGACACGGCCTACGCCGACGACGGGGCCATCTGGCTCACGGGCTGGACGGGAGACCGCGATATCCTGCAGAATCTGGATGCGTTGCAGCAGCGCCCAGGTGGCTATTCCACCGATGGTTTCCTGTACCGCTTCATGCCAGGGGAGGGCGTCACTTACGCCACCTACCTTGGCGGTGGCTACTCTGATGAAATCCAGAGCCTCCTCGTGGATTCACAGGGCCGCATCGTGCTCACCGGCATCACCAGTTCGCCCGATTTCCCAGGTTTGGTGCGAGAACCTGGCTGGACGGGTTGGGTCGAGTTCGTGCTGCGGCTGTCCCCCGATGGCACGGAGATCGACCGCATGGCGGCCAGCAATGCGTACCACTACCTCGGCCGAATCGTTGAACTCAGCAATGGCAACTTACTCCACGCGTACAATTCGTACGTTCACTACACTCGCGCCGCCAACGGAGGCTTCCAAACCACGAACGCTGGCGGGTATGATATCTACGTGGCGCTCATCGATGGGGAGGACCTGCACGAAGTTGGCGGCACCTATCTTGGTGGCGGCCTCCACGAGTACGTCCAGGACATTGTTGAACTCCAGGACGGGTCGTTCGTGGTGGCCGGTACGACCGGTTCATCCGACTTCCCCACCACGGCCGATGGACAAGCCCACGACCCGGATGTGATGGCCAGTTGGGACGGTTGGTTTGCCAAGATCAGCAGCGACCTGTCGGAGCTGCACTATTCTTCCTACGTTGGCGGCATCGAGTACGACTCGGTCAACGCCGTGGCCCAATTGCCCGATGGCCGGCTCATGCTGGCCGGGTCCACCCAGTCAGACAACTTCCCGGCCACGAACAACGCCCACCAACTCGGTTTTGCCGGTGGGAAGGACGCCTGGTGGCACGTACTGGATGATGAATTCGAAATGACCTACGGCACTTTCTATGGTGGCCCTAGCAGCGAATGGATCACGCAGATCCTCGCCACCGAGGACGCGATCTGGATGTCCGGCCAGGCGCGGAGCCTCTACCCGACCATCGGCTGGGGAGGTCGATTGGCAGGCCACGATAGCATTGCCTTCAAGCTGGACGGCAGCGCCGAGGACATCATCTGGACCGTCCCCGTTGGTGGATCCCGCACCCAGGCGGTCTTCGGCCTGGATTTGGGCTCCAACGGATTCCCCATCCTGTCCGGCTACGCGTATTGGTACCTGGACGGTATCGCGCGCCATCGTCCATTCGTGATGGAATTGGGCCCGTGCGGGCCGGCAGCGCTCTCCAGCATCGCATTGGAGGGCCCCCAGGCCGCCGGCGGCATCTACGTCGGCGACGTCTGGGCCAACGCTACCGCCGCACCC
>JBFJYU010000293.1:0-4016 GCA_041622435.1 Thermoplasmatota archaeon
GAGGCTGCCGGCGTCGTTGCGGCCGTAGCGGCGCAATTCGGGCGTGCTGGCCTCGGCGGCGAGGTTGTCGGCCTCGACGCTGGGCATGCCTCCGACGCGCGCCACGAGGTCGTGGATTTGCTTTTCGTCGTCGGTGACGAAGCAGCGCAGGCAGCCCTTCTCGCGGGTCTTGAGCGTCAGGGCGCGCGTGTCGACGGCGGCGATGCCGGGGATTTGCTCGTCCCGGAGCCAATCGTCGAGGGTGCGCGTGCTGTCCCTGTGGCTGGGTTCGCGGCACCATTCGCGCACGACGACGGCGCGGGGCCACACCTTGTCGGACTCCCAGTCGTTGGGGTTGACGCCATAGTTGCCCACCATAGGATAGGTGAACATGAGCACCTGGCCATTGTAGCTGGGGTCGGTCAGGGACTCCTGGTAGCCGGACATGCCCGTGTTGAACACGAGCTCGCCGTACGCGGTTCCGGCGGCGCCGAAGCCCTCGCCCTCGACCACGGTTCCATCCTCGAGGATGAGCCAGGCCTTGCGGGGGACATTGTCAGACATCGCGGGCGACCTGGCGGCCCAATGCGGGTCCCCAAAAAACCTGATGGTCCGAGGGCGGCCGCGCTCCGGCGGCGCCCGGGGCCGCCTGCAGGGCTCCGAGCCTGCCCTTTCCAATCCATCTGGGCGGTCGATACTAAGGGGGTGGGCCCGATTTCGACCCATGCGCGCTAGTTGGATCCTGCTTGCCGCCGCGCTGGTGGCCAACCCCATCGCCGGTGCGACCGTTGACTCCGAGGACGGCCCCGTCGGCTTCGCCAAGTGTGACATGGGCGGCCACGTGACCTGGGATGGGCAGCCGCTGGTCGGCTTCTGCTGCGAACGCGTTGATGTGGACGTCTACTACTGCTACTGGTAAACGGCGCGGTGGTGGGGCGCCGTCGGGGTACCCCGATCTGGATGCCGCGTCGCAACAGACAAGAGGTGGCGGCCACCATGGCGCCGCATGGTCCGCCCGCTGCTGCCCCTCGTCGCCACTCTCTTGGTACTGACCACCGCCATGTCCGGCTGTACCGACGGCTTCCTGGCGGGAGACAGCGACGGCACCTGGTACGCCATGAAGGGCGTCCAGTGCGAAGCGACCCCCTGGGATGCGTGGGCCGACCGCACCGGGTACAAGCCGAGCGGCGCCGCGGCCAGCGAGCCCTTCCAGTACGACGAGCGCACCGCCCGGTTGATGAAGGCGTACTTCGCCGCCGAGGGTCCGTCGGTGCAGTCGACTTGGGCGTACTTCGACGAGCGCGCCTATCCGTCCGTTTGCGGCGCCGCGAACGCGAACAACTACTTCGTGCTCGCCAAGGAGGCGCCGACCGCCGGCACGTGGCTCGCGATGGACAAGACGCCCGAGCAGGCGGCGGCCGACCGCGAACCGTAACCGGGTCGCCGTCACCGGGGGCGTCGGCCCCAACGGACGCACGGGTGTTCCTGGCCGCCCTGCCTGCCCCTCGCCGGACAACAGTAAAGGCTCGTGCAGCCAATGCTCCGCCGGCTCAGCCAACCGGTGAACACATGACACGCCTGACTCCCCTCCTGCTTGCAAGCTTGCTCCTCGCCGCGACGGCCGTCACGGTCACGCCATCGGTCGTCGGTTATCCCGTCAAGGAATGCATTGAAGGAACGCACCCTCCTTGCGAGCGCATCGTGGGCCTCGTGGAATGCCCCGAAATGCCCGACCAGCCCTGCCCCCGTGACGCCGTGCTGGACTGCGTGCTGGACAATGAGCCTCCGTGCCAGGCGCCGGAGCTGCCGAACTGCACGGAGGGGAGCCTCCAGGCTTGCATCCAGTTTGTCCAAGGCCTCTGCATCCACGCACCGGGACCCATTTGCGCGGGGGATATCGTCGAGTGCTGGCCCGGGGACTGCTCCGTGCAGAAACCCGTTGTCCATCAATGTGACTGGGGTTACCTTGTCGAGGTGCCCGGGCTCGTTCCTGCACTGGGCTGGTGCTGCGACGAGGTCTACGAGGACTTCTACGATTGCAGGCTCGGCGAGTAGGCTATCGGGCGTCGCCGTCAATATCCAGTTGATGCGCCGTCCGGTCGACCGGATGGGCGATGCTTCCCGTTTCCAGGTAGGCGCGCGCGTGGGCCACCGCCGCCGCGATCATCGGGTACCGGAATCCGGCGACGTTGGGGCTGTTGTGGGGCGTCATGATGACGTTGGGCAGCTTGTGGAAAGGCTGCGTGAACGGGTACTCGCGCTCCTTGCGGGGGTACTTCCACCACGTGTCCAGCGCCGCCCAGTGCTTGGTGCTGCTGGAGTCGAGCCATGCATGCAGCGCCTCTTCGTCGACGACGGCCCCGCGCGAAACGTTCACCAGCAGCACCCGGCGGCCCATCAGTGGCGCCAGGAAGTCGACATCGACGAGTCCCTGGGTGTCCCTGGTCAAGGGCAGGCATAGCACGATCACGTCCGATTCGGCTTGCAGCCGGGGCAGGTCCGCCATGGTGCCCAGCCAGTCCAGCGGCTCGCGGGCCTCCGCCGCGGCTTCACCGCTGCGGCTGACGGCGACCACGCGGCTGCCGAGGCCCCGCATCAGGCGCGCCGTGGCTTGTCCGATGCCGCCGTACCCCACCAGGCCGATGGTCAGCTCCCCCAAGGCGCGCACGGGGTCGCCCAAGTCGAACCGACCCGCTTTGATCTCCTGGGTGTGGTGGAAGAGCCTGCGCGACCACGCCAGCGTCACGCCGAGGACGTACTCGGCGATGAACGGGCCCGTTGTGCCCGGGGCGCACCCGACCGCCACGCCGGGCGGCACGGCATCCCAGTCAACGTGGTTGGCTCCCGCGGTACACAGTTGCAGGAGCCGCAGCCGCGGGAAGTCGGACCACGCGAGCCCCCGCCGGGTCAGCTCGCCCCGTGGCCAGAAGGATAGCGCGACCTCCACGTCGTCCAGGCTCCCGCCGTCGGCCAGCCACGCCACGTCGTCGCCTAGGCCTTCCTCGACGATGCGCCGCTCCTCGTCGTCGCGGGGCTTGAACGTGGCGAGGACTCGGGGCACAAGCGGCGCAGCGGGGCGCTTTTCTTGGCGGTGCCGGTCGCTGGGTCGTGGCCGTCGAACTGAGGCACGTCGCCCTCCGCCTGGCCTACGACGGCTCGCGGTTCGACGCTTACCCCCGCGATCCCGGCGCGGCGCGCTCGGTGGAGGGGTCCCTCGTTGAGGCCCTCGCGTTCGAGGGGTACGTCGAGGGGTCGCTGAAGACCGGCAGCCGGACGGACAAGGGCGTGTCGGCGGTGGAAAACGTGTGCCGGGCGACGCTGCTTCGGCCCCACTTGAAGGGCTTGGT
The DNA here is from genome assembly GCA_041622435.1 of Thermoplasmatota archaeon. GTDB lineage: Archaea > Thermoplasmatota > E2 > JACPAO01 > JAHFTW01 > JBFJVP01. The sequence continues at coordinate 3,327 of JBFJYU010000293.1, forward strand.
GCCGGCGGTGCAGGCCCACCTGCCGCCGGGTTTGTGGCTGACCGGTGCCGCTCCGGTGCCGCCGGGCTGGAATCCGCGCCACGCCGAATGGCGGCGCTATCGTTACGTCGCGCCCGCGCGCGAGGAGAACCTGGATTTGATGCGCGCCGCCGCCGCCAGCCTGCTGGGCGAGCACCACATGGGGGCGTTCGCTCGCATCGAGCCGCCCCGCGACCCGGTTCGCCGCGTTGACCGCTTCGAGGTCGAGGCCCTTGCCGGCGGCTGGATCTTCACCATCCAGGGCCCCAGTTTCCTGTGGAATCAGGTGCGCCGCATGGTCGATGCCTGCCTGTGCGTGGGGCGGGGCGACGCCCCGCCGGACGCGGTTGCCCAGGCCCTGGCAGCCGGCGCGCCGCACCCGGTGTTCAAGTTGGCTCCGGCGGAGGGGCTCCTGCTCGAGCGGGTTCACTACGACGACTTGGAGTGGGCCCCCGAGGCGGGTCGCCTGCGCGCGGGGCCCGTGGGGCGGGCGTGGCAGGAGGCGCAGGTGCGGGCGCGGCTGGCCGAGGCCATTCGCGCGTCGCTTGCAGTCCCGTAGTCGCTTCGACTAACGCGTCCTCTTCAATTCCTGCACGAAGTTCAGGTTGTCCGGGTTCTTCGCGAAGTACTCGCGCACCGACTCCAGGATGGCGTTGAGCGCGGCGGCGCAGC
>JBFJYU010000294.1:0-4004 GCA_041622435.1 Thermoplasmatota archaeon
ACGCCGGCTCCTTCGGAAACGGTGCCGACGATGGCCACGGGGTAGTCCACGTGTTTGCGCAGTTCGTCCACCGCTGCCGTGGCGTGTTCTGCGGGGACAACGGCCACGAAGCCCATGCCCATGTTGAACGTCTTGTACATCTCGTGGTCCTCGACGGCGCCGAGTTCCTGGATGCGGGGGAAGACGCTGGGGACCGGCAGGGGGTCGGTGATGTCGTATCGGACGCCCTGGTTGATGCGGCGGAGCTTGCGCAGGCCGCTGCCGGTGATGTGGCTGAGGCCATGCACGGGGACGCCGGCCTTCACGAGTCCGATGACTTCGCGGACGTAGATGCGCGTCGGCTCCAGGAGCACCTCGCCGATGGACTTGCCCGCGTGCTCGGGGTCTGCGAAGGGCCAGGGGTCCGTGTAAGCGTGGCCGGCGGATTCGAACGCCCGGCGCGCCAACGTGTAGCCATTGGAGTGGATGCCGCTGCTGGCGAGGCCGATGAGCACGTCGCCCGGCTGGATCTTTTCGCCCGTCACCAGAGCGTCCTTCTTGGCGTAGGCCAGGACGGTGCCGGCCAGGTCGAAGCCCTTGATGATGCCGGGCAGGCTGGCGGTCTCGCCGCCGACCATGGAGACGTTGGCCATCTCGGCCGCCCGCGCCAGGCCCTCGCCCACTTGCCGGGTGAACTCAGGGTCCGGGTCCTCCACGGCCAAGTAGTCCACGAACGCCAGGGGCTCGGCGCCGACACAGATGGCGTCGTTGACGTTCATCGCCATGCAGTCGATGCCGACGGTGTCCCACTTGCGAATCGCGTTGGCGATCTCCACCTTGGAGCCGACGCCGTCGGTGGCCAGGCACAACGCGTGGTCGCCGAAGTCGATGAGGCCCGCAAAGTGGCCGATGCCGCCAAGCGGGGCGCCCAAGCCGGTACGGGCGAAGGAGAGTGTCTTGGCCAGCGCATCCACCGCCGCATCCTCCTTGGCGATGTCGACGCCCGACTCGGCGTAGGTCAACGGCTTCTTGGGCGCTGGGTGCACAGGCGCGGCGACGGGGCGGGATTTGAAAGGGTTGGCCCAGCGCGCGTCGGCCGCCGGCGGCGGCCCAGCCCGACGACCCCATGCGCGGCCACTGCCACGGTGGCGTTGCCGTGGCACTGAATCGAGTAGGGAAGCACAAAAAGGCGAACATCGATGCACGGGCATGCTTCGTGTGGTGGTAGGCCTCATGCTGGTGAGCGTGAGCTTGGCTGGAGTAACCGCTGATTTGTCCGAGCCGGGCGGTTTCGCGGCAACTGGAACCGTGCAGGCCACGGTGTACGATGTCTACGAGGGCGACTGCGAAAGCCCCGGCGTGGTGGCCATCGCCGGGAACGTCCTTGGCCAAACCACCCTGCGCATCGACACGGGCTGCTACGCCCTCGACTCCGGGTGGAGCTACACGTGGTACGAGTGGGACTGCTGGGCGTCATTTGCCCCCGACCGCAGCATCGAGTACCTCCGCTGCAGCGACTGGTCCGCCTACCTGTACGTCGGGCCGGATGGGCGCATGGATTACGCCCACAACGAAGGGTTCGGCATCTTCTACGAGGCCTACGGCCAAGTCGAGAGCGCCGCCGGGCCCACGGTGTGTGACGAACCTTACGCCAGCACGTACTCGCTGCGAGTTTCCTGCGCCGCGACCGAGGCCGGGCAAGGTCAGGCGGCCATCGCCGAAGCCTACTACGGATCCGAGTGGATCGAAGTGACCAGCCAGGGCGCGCTTGGCCCGGCGGGCGAGGACTTCACCTGCGGCGCCACCGACCGCCTCGGCTGTGCCGGATCGTGGTCGATCGACGGCGTCGGCGGCGACTCCTTTGACGGCACGATCGACGCCGGCCCCGTTCGTGACCAGAAGGACGCGTGCACGCCGGCGGCGACGCCGATGGCGGACGAAAGCGATCTTGAAGCCGGCGCCAGCGGCCGCGTGGGCTGCGAGGGAACCGCCTCGACCGACTTTGACTGCCACGCAACGCACGAACTGGCGTGCGGGGGAACGCTGCGCGGCGCGGGCCAGGAGCAACCCTGGGGCGAATCCCAGGACATCAGCGACGCCCGCGACGCCGCCTGCGTGGAGGCGGAGCCCGATGCCTGGAACGGCTACGCCGTGGCCTCGTGCGAGGGCGTCGAGTGTGACGCCGGCGTCCAGGCGCGACAGTCCGCCAAGGCCGGCTGCGGCCCGGCTCGCTGCCACGCGGGGGGCCCGGAGGCCTCGACGAGCAACCCGGTTGCGGGTGCCGCCGCGGGCTGCGGCCCGGCGTCCGCCTTCGCGGCGTGCCTGGTCATCGGGGGCGAATGCGACGCACGCGCCTACCCTGAACCCGGCCTTACCGGTCAACACGGGCAAACCATCTGGGCCGGCGACGGCGGCCACGACGACGAGTTTGGACGCGCCGTCGCCATGGACGGCGACCTGATCGTCGTGGGAGCACCCAACGCCCAACCGCCGGGACCCGTGTCCCGCTCAGGCGCCGCCTATGTGTACGAGCGCGGCCCCGGCGGCGTCCTCGTCGAGACCCGTCTGGTTCCCAGCGATCCGTCCGCGTTTGCTTTGTTCGGCGCCGATGTCGCCATCGACGACGGAGCCATCCTGGTCGGGGCGCCGCGGGCCCATGGCGCGGTGCCCTACTCCGGGGCTGCGTACCTGTACACACCCGACGGCGCCGGCGGATGGAGTGAAACCAAAGTCACCGTGCCAACGGGTGCCAACGGGGACGAATTCGGCGCATCCGTGGCGATGGATGGTGGCCGGCTGCTCGTCGGCGCGCCCGGCACCGCGGCGGTCGACTGGAGGTCGGGTACGGCCTACCTGCTCGAGTCCGGCGGTGCGGGCTGGGCCGGGACACAATTCGTGCCCAGCGACGCCGATTGGGGCGACCAGTTTGGCACCGATGTCGCCCTGGACGGCGACCGCGTCCTCATTGGCGCGCCCTTCAACGATGACGGGGCGATGTCTGCCGGTTCGGCGTACCTGTATGACTTCAACGGGACTGGCTGGGCGGAGTCGAAGTTCGCCTCGCCTACCCCTGTCCTCTGGGGCGCCTTCGGGCTGGCAGTGGCCCTTGACGGCGACCGCATCGCCCTCGGGGAACGGGGTTGGAGTGGAACGGCGACCGCGGCTGGCGCCGTGCACGTTGGCACCCACGATGGCCAGCAGTGGAATTGGGAAATCCTCACGGCCAGCGACAGTGGCTACCGGGATTACTTCGGTGCAAGCCTCGCCGTGCGGGGTGACCAGATCCTCGTCGGCGCCCCCCAGGCCGGGCCGTTCTCCGGCGAAACCGGCGCCGCCTACCTGTACAACTGGGACGGCGCCTGGCAGGAAACCAAGCTATTGGCCGCCGACGGTGAGCACCGGGATGAGTTTGGCCACGCCGTGGCACTGGACGGCTGGGCGCTCGTTGGCAGTCCCTCGGACGCCCACGTCGCCGAGGAAGTCGGATCTGCGCACCTCTTCGCAGTGGGACCCGACACGGACCAGGACTGCTTCACGGATGTCGAGGAGGAAACCGCGGGGAGCGATCCCTCCGATGCGCGCTCCGTGCCCACCTTGGCCGGTCCGGTTGACCTTCCGATCCCGCTAACGGGCGGCGGCGCGCCGGCGAGCCATGGGCTGTGTCCGGGTTCAACGCTGTAAGCGGCGGTCGCCCCGGCGCGTACGCGCGGTTACCCGAGCTCGCCACGCAGCACCACCCACGGCTCATGCCACGGGGGCGAGCACGGCTCCATGCACGACTCAGGCTCCACGGCCACGATGACCTCAGCGCCAGCGGTCGCGTTGCCGAGCATGACGTGAAACGCGTCGTCGCCGTCGTCGCGGCCGATGAGGCGCCAGCCGGTGGCCTCGCTCAGCCAGGCCGCGTAGCGGACGCCGTGGGCGACCGGGAGGTTGCGTGCATCGACGTGGACCATGTGGGTGGAATCCACTCGCACGCTGCCGTTGACAGCGGCGAACAGGCCCGTGTCCTGCAAGGCGCCGCC
>JBFJYU010000295.1:0-3947 GCA_041622435.1 Thermoplasmatota archaeon
AGTGAGTCGCATTCGCCCCGCCCATCTCGTGGTGGGCGGGGCAGGGCGCAGGTGACCCGTGCCGGTTGGTTGGACCTGCAACGCCCCCGGGTGTCCCACGCGGCGCATTGCCTCGGGCAACGGCGGTCGCACGGCCCTCACGGGCCGCGGTCCAGCCGGCCCCAACTTCGTTGGACCCGGCCGCGGTGCAGGTACCGTAACGTCGCCACGGCGGTGCCCGCATTCGCCCCGCCCATCTCGTGGTGGGCGGGGCAGGGCGCAGGTGACCCATGCCGGTTGGTTGGACCTGCTTCGCCAAGGGGTGTCCCACGCGGCGCATTGCCTCGGGCAACGGCGGCGGTGCAGGTGCTGTAACGTCGCCCAATCCGGCAAGGCGCGTACGCGGGGACCTGAACCCCCGCAGCCTTGGCGAGGTCGATGCGTTGATGACGGTTGTGGATGGAACACAGGCGCCCAACCCGGAGGAGGCCGAACGCCCCGGATGCCGCTTACATCAACAATAGCGCACCAAAAGATTTCAAAGAGACCCGCGTCGCCGCGTTCATGCGCCCGATCCGCATATTCCTGGCCCTTTCCGTGGCCTTCGTGGCCCTCTCCGGCTGCCTCGACGATGAAGACACACAGACCGACTCCGCAGACGCCCCGATGGCCGACGCCATCGAAACCGTCGAGCCCCGCAGCGAGACCTACGCTTGCGCCACCACCATGGGCGCCGCCGTCATCAGCTTCAACGGCATCGGCGGCTGCTACATGGGCGCCGCCGCCTTCACGGGCATGGCGGCCAACCTGACGCTTCCCGGCGGCTGCAACATCGCCTACGATGCCAACGGCGACCAGCAGTCCGACGGCGAAGTGACCGCCGGCACCATGGTCGAGTCCGGCTGGGAGCTCTTCGTGTTCTGCGGCCCCGGCGCCTCCGGCGAGTCCTCCTTCGATGTCGTCGAGGTTCTCGAGGACGCCGAAGAGGCCACCGACGAAGAACCGATGGCTTAGGCCACCCACCCCTGCGGCGCTCGCCGCCAACCTCCACCTTCGCCCCCCCTCAGACCCCCTTGAACTCCGCGGCACGACTTCATCTTGCGGCCTCAACCCGGTTGCACGGGCCCGCGTCGCGCCGCCAGTTCCCGGCCAGCCAGTGTTTTCTTTTCTTAGGCCAACCCCGGCGCCGTTTTCTTTCCACGCTTCCTGGATTGACGCCGCCCACCCGGCAAACCCTTCTCGGCCGCCTGGCGCAGGCAACGCCGGGCTCCAATCCACCCAAGTGGTCATATAGGACCCCCCTGTCCGACCGTCTGCCCCCTGGGGGGCAACGAAGCCGGAGGCTGGCTGGATGAAGGGCGAACTCCTGTTGAAGATCAAGACCGCCGAAGAGGCGGCCGGTGCCCGCGTGGCACAGGCACAAGAGGAAGCCAAGGCTATTGTTGCCGAGGCTCGCCGCAAGGCCGAAACCCTCCACGCCGACGGCGTGGCGGCTGCCGACGCCGCTGCGGCTGAACTCGTGGCTGGCGCCCGCGGTGCCGCCGAAGGCGAGGCCAAAAAGGTCATCGCCAAGGCCTCCAAAAGCGCCGAAGCGCTCGAACAGCGCTTCACCGAGGGCGTCGACGGCGTTGTCGACCGCGTCCTCAAGGTGTTTGAGGGGAGCCTCTGATGTTCCAGCCGGCCCGCATGGCGCGCGTCCTCGTGGGCGGGCACAACAGCCACCAGGAGGCCGTCATCGAGACGCTCTACCGGGAAGGCGCCGTCCACCTTGAAGACTACAAGGACCCCGATGGCATCACCCGGATCGGCGAGCCCCTGGCCGCCGGCGACGAGGTATCCGGCCTGCTGGTTCGCGTTCGCGGTCTGCGCAAGGCGCTCGGCATCGAATCGCTCTTCGGCAAGGCCCTGGCCACCGAAAACCCGGCTGCCCTGCTAGAGGACGCCGAACAGGCGATCCTCCCTGTCCTGGACCGCGTTGGCGACCTGCGCAGCGAACTCGCGCGCGTCACCACGGACGCCAACGCCATCCACCCCTTCGCCGGCATGAACCTGGACCTGGCCACCCTGCAAGGGCTCGCCAGCGTCCGCGGCTTCCTCGGCATGGCCAAGAGCGACCCCACGGAGAAGCTGCGCGCGTCCGGCATCTCGCATGAGATCGACGCTCGGTCCACTGACCACGGCGTCGCTGTGGCTGTCTTCGTCCCCGCCGCCGATGCGGCGACCACTGAAACGATCCTCGGCGCCGCCGGATTCAACGCGGCCGCCATTCCCAAGGACGCCGTCGGCACCCCCCGCATGGTGCTCGATGGCCTCGCCAGCGAGCGGGCCAGCCTGCAGGCCAGCCTGGAGAAGCAGGAGGCCGAGCAAAGCACGCTTCGCGAGACCTGGGGCGCCCGACTGGCCGCCCTGGAGCGCGCGTTGTCCGAAGAGGTCGAGAAGACCCAGGCGCCGCTGCAATTCGGCGTCACCGAAACCACGTTCCACCTCGAAGGCTGGGTGCCCCGCGCCCGCGTGAACCGCGTCGTGAACGCGCTCTCCGCCAACTTCGGCGACAGCCTGTACGTGAGCGAGTTGGGCGACGCCCCCGAGGGCCACGACCACGGCCACGACGGGCACGGCGACGATCACGGCCACGACCACGATGACCCCAAGACGGACCCGCCGGTCCAACTGGTCAACAAGGGCCTCGCCAAGCCGTACGAATTCCTGCTAGGCCTGCTGGGTCGACCCCGTTACAAGGAGATCGACCCCACCAAGCTGATGCTCATCTTCTTCCCCCTGTTCTTCGGCCTGATGGTCGGCGACCTGCTGGTCGGCCTCGCCATCGTCGGCTTTGGTTACTTCCTGAAGAAGAACCACATCTTCGGCATCGGCGGCCCCGCCGTCGGACGGGCCCTCGTCATGGGCGGTGTCGTCGCCATGGCGGCGGGCGGCATCGTGTTTGGCGAGGCACTTGGCGTTCACTTCGTCGTGGACGACAAGGCCGCTGAGGAAGGCGAACTTTCCTGGGAAGGCCTCCTGGGCATCCACTTCCCGACGGAGGGCTTCATCCACAAGACCGGGCACGGCCCCGCCGACGCACACGCGTTGTCAGGTGCAAGTGAACCCATACAGGTCCATGCTGAGGAAGCCCACGAGGAAACCAGCATGCTCTCACTCAAACCCCATGGGGAGACCCATTTGAGTGTCAACGGCTGGTTCAACCTCGGCTACTACTCCAAGGTGCACGATATTCAGGCGCTCCTGATCTGGTGCATCATCATCGGCCTCGTGCACCTGATTCTCGGCTTCGTGCTGGGCATTCGCAACGTGTACGTCTCCCACGGCGCCAAGCTCGCCATCCAAGAGAAGGCCTCGTGGCTGCTGCTGATCGCCGGCATTGCGGTCCTCATCTGGGGCCTCGTCGGCGGCCAAACCATTGGCACCGCCGCGGGGGCCGGGATGATGGTTGCAAGTGTGGCCCTGCTATGGGCGGGCGCCGCCCACACGCTGGGCGTCGGGTTTGTGGCGGTCCTCGAAGTGTTTGGCTTCGTTGGCAACCTCTTGTCCTACACGCGTCTGGCAGCCATCGGGGCCAGCAAGGCCGGCATGGCCATCGCCTTCTCCGCCATCGGTCTGACGCTGTCGGGTGGTGCTACCAATGCCATTTGGTGGGCCACCTACGTCTTCGGAATGATCGTGATCACGCTGCTTGCCATCCTTTCGGGTGGCCTGCAATCCCTTCGTCTCCAATACGTGGAATTCTTCCAAAAATTCTACACCGGCGGGGGGCGGCCTTATGAACCATTCGGCCGTCGCGCGCCCTAATCCCTCTCCCACCAAAAAAACTCAAGGAGATACTGCAAAATGGTAATCAAGTACGCCCTCTGGATTGGACTACTCGCGCTCGTCGCGGTCGCTGCCACTGTCTCGGCTCAGGATCAACCCGTCGTTCAGGCGGCAGACCCCAGCCCCGGCCTGATGGCCAT
>JBFJYU010000296.1:0-3928 GCA_041622435.1 Thermoplasmatota archaeon
CGTGGGCGCGCGTGCGCGCACCCGGTATCCTTGGGCAATTGGGCGCGACCCATCACTGCGACGCCGAGGGAATGACGGAGGCGGAACGCGACGGCGCCAATTTCAGGCGCTTTGGCTGTGACGGGGCAAGCGTGTACGTGGCCGCCCGGCCGGACGGCAACGGGACGCTGCCCCTGACCGTTGAGGCGCAGGGCGTGACGCGGTTGGAATTCTACAACATCCGCGTGGCCTGCTCGACCCAGCCATGCCCAACGGGCGGCGGGCGGACGTATTCGACGCCGCCACCGACGAGCCCCATCGGGGTGCGAGCGGGGGCTGACGAGTACGGCGCCATCGAAGGTGGTTCGGGCACCTTGAGGTTGGGCGGCAACCTTGCCAGTGTTGTCGGCTTGGCCTCAGGCATGGATGTGGCGGTGCATGGATTGTCGCGGTTCCCGGCCGCCAGCGAGGCCGCCGATCAGCCGGATGGTCCGGCGCAAACGCTGGCGTTCCACGGTGACATTGAGCTCGCCGACCTTCGCGTGCAACAGGAATCCGACGGCCGCTTGGAGGGCCAACTGCATGCGGCGGGCGCCGTTGCCCGTCGCGATGAAGTCCTCCTGGATCACGTGCCGGCGGCGGCGGCGACGGCGGGTTTTTTGCTGCTGTTGGCTGGGCTTCCAAAGGTCATCGGTGGTCTGCTGACCTCGCTCGGGGGCAGGCAGGCGCTCAAGCATCCCAAGCGGCGGGCTTTGGCGCGCTACATCGAGGAACACCCCGGCGCTACGTTCCGGGAGCTGCTGCGTGGGACGGGGATCAATTCGGGCACGGCTCGGCATCATGTTCAGGTCCTGATTCGATCGGGTCTGGTCGTTCAAAAGCATCACAAGCAAACGCATCGGCATTTCCCGAGCGGCGCCGCCGAGAGCAACTGGTCGGCAGTGGTGCTTCTGCGCGAGCCGGAGCTTCGGAAGCTGCACGACTGGCTGGACCAGAACCCGCAAGCGCCGCAAAAGGCGATTTTGGCCGAGACGGGCGAGTGGGGCTGGAGCCGCAGTACCACCCAGCATCGGCTGCGCCGTCTGGCCGAGGGCGGATTGGTGCAGATCCGTTTGCAGGGGCGACTCAAACTCCACTCCGCGGCGCCGGGCGGGGCCGTTGTGGCGGAGAATGCTCGGGCCGGTTCCGACGTGGCCGCCGTGGCGTGATCGGCAAGCGCGCCCTGCGCTGGCCAAGCGTGAAGTGGGCGCGTGGCTTGCAAGGCACATGCAGCGATTCGTGATCGGTATGCTGGTGGCTTGCCTGGCCGCGACGCCTCTGGTGTCAGGGGAGCATGAGCCTCTGCCTTCGGCGGCCGATTATGAGATTCGCTGGCTGGCGCCGGAGGAGGTGCTGCAAGGCAGTCCTGTTCGCGCCGCGTACATGCTCGTCGTCAACGATGATCCGTTGGAGTTGCAGGGGCACGTCAACGTGGAGTTGGAGGTGCTGTTCAATGGGAAGCGACTGGTTCACAGCGCAAGCATCCACGAGCACGACGGATTCCACGGCTTGACGGTGCAGCCCCCGTCGACGGGCACGCTTGAGTTCGTCGCCACGACCGCCGACGGCGAGGCCCGGGCGGCCGTTCGCGTTGTCGCTTACCCTGCGGCCGAGTGGCCCCTGACGGCGGCCAATGTGTCGATCCAGGAGCAATACCAGTATTGGATCGTGGATGTCGTCAAGGGTGCGGATGACGGCCGAGCCGGTGGCGTACGGACGCACGCCGGCGGCGCAAGCGCCGAGTTGGGCTTCGATGCGTTGCTGGAAGCCGAAGCCGGCGGCTTGTTCGCGTCCACCTGGGTCCGTGGCCCCCGGGCCGGCATCTTCCTGGACTCGACGGGCGATTCGGGCACGTTTTCGGCTTTCGTGACGGGCACGTTGGGAGGTACGGGTCGTTTGGGGGGAACGCTGGTAGAGCTTCCCCTGGCTGATCCCGGCGCGCTAAGCATGTATGGTGTGGCGACGCCGCAGCCGTGCGATTCCAGCGTGGTGTTTGATCCGGTGCCGGCCAACCCGGGGCTGGTTGTGCAGGTTGGAACGGATGTTCGCGTGGCTGCCATCGGCGCCGGAGCGGGCGAATCCTCGTGGCAGTTGGCGTACGCCGGCGCGGGCGTCGGCTCGTTCGGTATCGGCCCCGCTGGGGTCGACATTGATGTTCTGCGGGTGCAGCCGATGGACGACCACGCCCAGTTGACGTTCCGCGCGCCGGGGCCGGGGGTGTACACGCTGCGCCAGGAGGTCGGCCTCGGGGTGTCCAGGTGCGTCGTTCCCATGCTGGTTTTGCCCAACGACGCCGCGCCCGGGACCGTTGACGCCTTGATCGAGGTTGACGGGTCGGCCGCCGAGGTTCTTTTCAGGCCGCTGGACGCCGCAGGCGCGCCCATCGGGCACTATGAATTCGATACGCGCGTGTTTCATATTCCGGAGGGCACCGGCCAGGCGGTCCGCCTGGTCTGGATGGGCAAGCTGCACGGCCATGACGGCCCGGCGTCCTTCTCGCTGGAGAACCTGGCTGCGGGAGATTATCTGGTGCGGACCCACCCGAGCCCTCAAGCCCCGGAAGCGCCGATCGTGGTGAGCGACACCGGCGTGTTCGAGTGGACCTTCACTGTGGGCGCCTCGGCGGCCTCGGGGTTCACGGACGCGGCGGTCGATACGCCTGGCCTCGCATTGCCGGCGCTGCTGGCGGCCCTCGGCGTTGCGGCAACCGTTGTGCGCCGCCGGCCTTAGTTGCGGCACCGTGCCGGGCCTTGGCAAACCAACGGCCTCAAGTGGCCCAGGTTGGTGGACCTTCGTGGCTCCGGGTCTGGAAGCTGTTCAACTGGCCGTTGTCGCGTCGCTGGGGGTGGCGGTCCTTTCTGCCATCATGGCCTACCTCGGAATCCGATCCTTCAGGGCGACGGAAAACACGCGGCTCTTGTTCGTCGTCATGGCGTTCATCGTTTTTGCAATGAAATCCCTCTTCGTCGCATACAACGTCAGCTCGCACGCGGTGGCCCATGACGCCATCGAGTTCGTCGGCGCGATGTTCGACCTGATCATTGTCATGCTTCTATTCGTACCGTTCCTGGTGCGCAGGGGTTAGCCATGGATGACGCGAGCATGCGGGACCGGGTCCTGGCGGCGATCCAGTCGTTTCCCGGAATCCACCTGCGGGGCCTCGTGCGTCAATTGGATACCACGTCTTCGCTGGTGCGCTACCACATCCAGTCGCTGATGGCTGAATCGGCGGTCCGCTCCACGGATGTCGGCGGGTTCACGCGCTACTTCCCCGAGGCGGAGTTCAAGGAGTTGACTCCCAAGGAGCGCAAGGAACTCCATTTGCTGCGGCAAGAGAGGCCCCTGGAGATCATCTTGGCGATGCTGGAGTTCGGCGGCATGCAGCACCGCGATCTCTTGGAGATCGTCGGCGGGAGCAAGGGAACCCTGACCTATCAGCTCGGCAAGCTGACCAAGGCCGGTCTCGTCCGGCGGGTGGCCACGGGGCCCGATCGGGGCTTCCACTTGGTCGACGCCGACCAAGTGCGTGACCTTCTGGCCCGTTACGAGCCGGTGCCAGAGGTGCTCCGGCGGGTCCACGACACGTGGGACGACCTGTTCGGTGGGCACCAGCACAAGGAGTAAGCGCGGCGGGCGGATCAAAAGCTGTCAGAAAACGGGGCGCTCGCGGCGCCGTTCAAAAAAGGGACGGGGAAGGAAAGGGGAATGAGAGGGGAAGGAGCGGGAACGAAGATCGGGATCTCATTAGGATGTCAGGCAGTCGGCGGCCCAGGCGGCGGCGTCGTCGTACCGCGTGTCGGGGTTGTCGCCGCCGCGCTGGAGGCCCGTGCCGTCGCCGCCGCCGATGATGTGGCTGGCGGCGCCCTCGGGCACGCCACCGCTGCGCTCGCCGTTGGTCTCGCGCCAGAAC
>JBFJYU010000297.1:0-3891 GCA_041622435.1 Thermoplasmatota archaeon
CGACGCCGTGCCGGCTAGGTTGAGTTGCAGTTCCAGCGTGATCTTCTCGATGCGGCCGTCCAGCGGCAAGGCAAACGAGTCGTCACGGAACTCGCCGCCCGTGATGGCGGGGATTCCTTCGGCCAGGAAGATGACCGACAACCCCTCGCCGATCAACTGGGTGCCGCTGCGGGGGCCAATGATGGCCGCCAGCGTCAGCAGATCCAGCGTGCCGGCGGTGCTGACGGTTCCAACGCCGTCGGGCCAGCGCACGTCGATGCCGGGCACGCCCTTGGAGTTGAACAAGAGGTAGATGTCCGACGCCGTGCCGGACAGGTCCACGACCAATTCGAGGATGATCTCATCGATGCGGCCGTCCAGGCCCAGGGCGAACGAGTCGTCGCGGAACTCGCCGCCCGTGATCGCGGGGACGCCGAGGAGGCTGAACCGGACCGACAGGCCCTCGCCCGCCAGTTCGTAACCGTTGCGGGGGCCCATGATGCCCACCAGGGTCAGTTCGTCCAGCCGGTCGGTGGTCTCGATGGTTCCGGCGCCGTCGGGCCAGCGCGCGTTGATGCTCGGGATTCCCTTGGAGTCCAGAAGCATGTACATGTCCGAGGCAGCGCCGGGCAGATCCAGGTTGAACTCCAACAGGATCTGGCCAATGCGGCCGTCCATGTCGAGCATGAAGTTGTCTTCGGCGAACGTGCCACTGATGATGCGCGGCACGTCGGCCACCGTGAAGCGGGCGTAGATGCCCTCTCCAACCAGGTTGAAGCCGTCGCGGGGGCCAACAATGCCCAGCAGCGTCAGCTCGTCCAGGTTGCCATTGGTGCTCAGCGCGCCGGCGCCATCCGGCCAGGCGACCGAAAAGCCGGGCACGCCGAGGGCGTTGAGCAACAGGTAGATGTCCGGCCCGTCGGGCAAGTCCAGGTTGAACTCAAGCAGAATCTCGCCGATTTGGCCGTCGAGGCCCAGTTCGAACTGGTCGGCGCCCCAGTTGCCGCCCGTGATGCGCGGCATGTCTTCCACGAGGAAGTTCAGCGTGACCAGCGGTGCGCCGCGGGGGCCGGCGTGGATGTGGGCCAGCAAGTGGTCCAGTGCCGCGTCCGTCTCCAGGGTACCGCCACCGGCCAAGCCCAGCGCGATGCCGGGGAAGCCCGTCGCTTCCAGGTAGAGTTGCAGTTGCTGCGGCACATCGCCCGCCTGCTCCAACTGGAACAGGAATTCGATGCGCTCGATCTGCGCGTCTGCGGGCGTGAAGTGGAGCCCGAAGCCATCGTCGCCGAAGGCGCCCGCCCGCATGGCGGGCACGCCCTGGAAACTGATGGTCATCAGGATGGTGGGCGCCAAGATGTCGCCCACGCGGAAGTCAATCGTCAGTTCATCCAGCACGGCGTCGCTTTCCAGCACGCCGCCGGCGGTATCCAGCAGCAGGCCGGGAACCCCCAGCGCCAACAAGTGAACGTACAGGTCCGACGCCGTGCCCGCCGAGTCGCTCACGAAGAGGAACTCGATGCGGTCGATGCGGTCCGTGATGGGATCGAAGTTGAGGTCAAAACCGTCCGCCCACGACAGGCCGGCGATCTTGGGCACACCCTCGATCTCGAAGCTCATGAGCAACGGCGGGGAGGCCTCGGGGCCAAGACGCAGGAACAGACGGATCATCTCGATCTCGTCGTCGGTGGCAAATGTGCGGTCGTCGGGGCTCAGGCTGAAGCCCGGCAAACCAATGGCTTCCAACTGGAACAGGATATCGCTGGCGTCGTCCAACTGGTCGGACAGGAACTCGAAGAACAACTCGCCGATGCGGCCGCCATCCTCGAACTCGAAGGAGATGCCGGCACCCCACGTGGCCTGCCGCAGCTGCGGCACGTCCGTGATGCGCAGGATCACCTGGATCATGGGCGCCTCGGTACCCTTGCGGAAGAACGCCTCAATGCGGTCAAGCCGTCCATCGGTGCTCATCCGGCCGCCCACGGCGCCCCACGCCAGGTGGAGTCCGGGCACGCCGATGGCTTCGATGTAGAGCGTCAAGTCGCCGGCGAGGAACTGGAAGAACACGCGACCGATGCGATCGGTGCCCAGGTCGAGGTCGAACGTATCGGCCGTCCACGAGGCGCCCCGGATGCGCGGAACGTCCTCGATCTGGAAGATCAGGCTCAGGTTCGGGTCATCGACGACGCCCTGCACGAGTTCCAGCTTCAACAGATCCAGCGAGCCGTCCGTGGTGAAGGTGCCACTGTCGTCGATCCAGGTCGCCGCCAGCCCAGGGATGGACTTCGCCTCGAACAAGAGTTGCAGCGCCGCTGCGGGCGCGCCCTCGGGGCTCAGCACCAACTGGAGAAGCGCGGAGCCGATGTGGTCGCCGCCCAGGTCGACGGCCATGGAGTTGCTGCCCCACGACACCTCGACCGATGGCAAGTGACGGATTTCGGTGAAGAACGCCAAGCCGGGCCGGGAAATGCCGGCGTAGATGCGCCCGATGGCGTCGCCTTCAGGGAAGGTGAAGCCCATTCCGGTCTCGCCCCAGCCGATCTTGACGTTCTCCGGGATGTCCTCGATGCCGGCGGCGATCGTGGTGTCGCGCAGCCGCGCCACCATGCCGAGGGCGCCCAGGTGGTCGCTCATGATCAACTCGGCGCCGTCACGGGTGAATTCCAGCGTGACCAGTTCCGGGATCTCGCGCACGAAGAACAGGATGTCCACGTCAGGCGCGATGAGTTGCACCGAGACGTTGTGAATGACCTCCGTCGCCGAGTACGTGATCGACGGGTGGGGCACGAGGGCGAAGTCAACGTCGATCCGGTCGGGGACGTTGGTAATGCAGAAGCGCAGGACGTTGGTTTCCTTGCCGAAGCTCCAGCACAGCGGGCCGTCGATGCCCAGGTTGAGCTCGATGCCTCCGGTTCCGCCGGCCAGGCCGCTGATGATGCCGCCGACGCCGTCGCCGAGGCTCTCCATGCCGGTGACCTTGGCCGAGTGCTGTCGCGCCATGCCCTCGACATCGGCGAGCATGTGGTTGCCGTCGACGGCCTTGAACTGGTGCTCGCCGGCGTCGTCGACGATGTTGGACGCCAGGACGGCGCCGTTGGCGAGGTCGCCGTTGGCCATCAGGTTGACGTTGGCCTCGCTCATTGCCACGGAGGCGGTGCCGTTCAGGTCTTCCAGGACCAGGGCGGTGTGGGTGGCGGGGGCGGCGGTGCCGTCCAGCGGCCGCTCCATGTCGCCGACGACCTGGTGGACCATCTCGGAACTGCCGATGTTGATGCTGTCGGGGCTGATCTCAATGGAGAGCTCCGACGGCAGGTTGGAGAAGCTGAATTGCTCGTACTCGACGCCTTGCGGGCTGTGGTGCTCGTAGTCCAGGATGAACGAGCGCGACAGGGATGCCGACGTGGCGATGGTGAAGCCGCCCTCTTCGTTGGGCAGGACGCTGGCGGAGCGGACGCCTGGCAGCGCGAAGGCCATCAGGTCGTCGTTGAGCTTGAAGCCGGAAAGGGGCGTTTCGCCGGTCATGGCGGCGGCTGTGCGGGCCGAAACGGCGCGAACCTCAACCGGGGCGATGTCGTTGGTGAACTCGACGCCCGTTCCGGCGTTAAGGGTGAACCAGCGGCCAGCTCCCTCGACCGACGTCCAGGTGGCGTGGCCGTAGGCGCCGTTCTCGACGCCGCCGGCGACGGCGGTGATCGACGAACCACGCTCAGAAGTTGAAATGTCAATCAGGGCTTCCGTCAGCGACGCCGTCAACTCAGCCGGCGCGTCCTCCACGAGCAGACCATGGTGCTCGAAACTGGACCGGTCCGCACCGTAGATCTGGTGGGCCAGCGCCAGGGCGGCGCCCGGCGCGGTCTCCAGGACGAGCACGTCGCCATCCACGGTGGTCAGCAGGCCGGGAAGCGCCTCGCTCGA
>JBFJYU010000298.1:0-3888 GCA_041622435.1 Thermoplasmatota archaeon
GACCCAGCAGCGCCGGGTCAACGCCGCGGATGCGCCGCCTTGCCTTGGGCTGGCCTCCGAGCACTGGGGCCGCCGCGCTACACGCGAGCTGCCTGCACGCCATTCGGCATGGCACGCCACGGGTCGCCACGCCGTCGGGGGCCCTGCCCACACCAGTCCACCAGGAACCGGGGCCACAGTCGCGCGCAACCACTGCGCCGGCGGGCCGCGCGCCGGAGCCGCTGTGGACGGGATCAGGTGCCCCAGGGACGGCTCCCGCGAACTGGCCGGCCCGTGCCCCTGGGGCGAGCGGATCCCCGCACGCCGCAGATCGCCACGCCCGGTAGCGTGGAGGGCGCCGCGCCCTCGGGCCGTCGGGGGCGCCTCCCGTCCCAGTCAGGTAGGCGGTGGCACAGCCAGGCGCATCCGGCCCGCAACGTGACGGCAGTGACGCTGGGCCCCGGGGCACCAGTGAGGCTGGCCGGCGGCCACCGGCCCAGGCTCGCCCGTGGTCGGGGGGCGGTCGCGTCGAAAAGAGGCAGCGGGGCGCGGCAGCCGCGCTGGCGTGTATGACAACAAAAAAATTGAAGGAAAGAAGGGAAAGGATACAGTCCGAATTCAGTCGGGACCCAACTTACATGCCGAGGCCGGCCTGCAGCCAGGCGACGTTCTCGTCGGCCATGGACTGGGCGTCAGCCGCAGCAGCGTCGGCAGCGTCGAGGGCCGGGTCGGCCTCAGCGGGCGTGTCGACGGTCGGTTCCTCAACTTCCGGGGGCTCCGGCTCCGGGGGCACCGTGGAGATCACGGTGGCCTCGAAGTTGACCTCGTCCATGTTGCCAAGGCGGTCGAACATGCGGATGGTCACGTCGTGGCCGCCGAGCGTGTCCTGGGTGGTGTCCCAGGTGAACTCGAACAGCCCGTCGCCGCCAGCCTGGTCGTCGCGCACTTCGCCGTCCACGAGGAACTGCACGTTGCGCGTGCCAACCAGGGCGTCCTGCACATCGACCATGAAGTCGACAACACCCTCAACGATCACGAAGGGGGTGAACTCGACATCCTGGGCCGGCACCTCGGCGCCCGTCGGGGCGTCGGGGGCTTGCGGGGCGTCCGGGGCGTCGGGGGCGGTCACGCCGTTCTCGGCGAGGGTTGCCTCGGCGTCGGGCGCGCCAGCCATGGCGTCGTAGACCGGCTGGGCGACACCGTACTCGGGGACCTCGGAGGGCACCTCAGGAGCTTCGGGGGCGGCCGGGGCAGCCGGGGTTCCGGGCCACAGGGGGTTACCCTCAACCCAGCCCATGTTCTCGTCAGCGACGGCCTGGCCGGCAGCGGCGGCGGCGTCAGCCTCGGCGCCAGCGGCGGCGGCAGCGTCGTCAACCTCTTGCGGGGTTTCGGGCTCGTCAGCGGTCGGGGCCTCGGGGGCAGCGGGGAAGATGATGCGGCCGGCGCTGGTCTCGATGACCTGACCGTCGCAGATGTCTCCGGTGCTACCCTCGGGGGCCTCGGCGCTGCCGGTGTCCGGGCTGGGCGCGGCGGGCGCGTCAACGGCCGGCACTTGGCTGACCACGGGGTCGGCCTCAGCGGGGACGCCAGGGGCGTCCGGCGCGTCAGGAGCGTCGGGGGCGTCGGGGGCCGACGGGTTGCCGGCTCCTTCCATCGCCCAGTCCACGTTGGCCTGGGCCGTGGCGGCAGCCTCGGCGGCAGCAGCCGCAGCGGCGGCTTCGGCGCCAGCCTGCTGGGCAGCGGCCTCGGCGGCCGTCTCAGCAACCGGGACTTCGGCCTGGGTCGCGCCACCCTCGCGAACGCGGGGGTTGCCGTCGCAGGTCTCGACACCGTAGCCGTCAGCCGTGGCCGAGTTGCGCTCGGGGTAGATCATGTCGCCGACGGGGCCGGTGTTGTCCAGGATGAACGTGCGGCTGCGCTCGGTGATCAGGCCGACGTTGTCGACGGTCCTGTACGTGAACGTGTGCAGGCCATCCTCGCCCTCGATGTACGCGCCATCGGTGTAGGTCTGCCAGGCGCCATCGTCAACCTTGTACTGGACAACGTTGACACCCGAGTGGGCGTCGGTGCCCTGCAGGTCGATGCGGGTGTCGCTCGTCAGGTACTCGTTGTCGACGTACGGGCCGGCGATGTCCGAGATGGCGGTCGTCGGGTTCGTGATGTCGATCTTGACGGTGGGGCTCGTGCTCCAGCCGGTCCAGTGGTAGTGGGCGTGGTACGAGGTGCTGCTGTGGTAGTGCCAGCTCAGGCAGCCGAACCACCAGTGGTAGTAGTGGCAGTGCCAGTAGCTGCTGCTGTGGTAGTGGTCGATGATGTAGTACGCACGCACGTTTTCATTGTACACTCCCGAGCCCAGGCTCGTGTGGTAATCCCACGAGCCGGTGCTGAAGGAACCACGCCAGGAGGGGTTAACCTCGAAGTGGCTCACCTTGCAGTGGCCAGCCTGGTAGAACCGTGGGTGGTTGTGTTGCGTCCAAGTGTTGGCGGGTGCATGTGCACCGTCTGCTCCCACCGAAATGGAACAGTAGTGGTGCGCAGCGACGTTTGGCGAGATCGCCATCAAGCCGCCTGCAGTCATAGCGATCGCTACTGCGATCGTAAGCATACGATTTCGATTCATGTTTTCCAACCTTCCAACCGATTAGCCAGAGATGGGCAGGCTCCGCTAACAGAATTATTCTGCCTTTGACAACCAACCAATACTCCAGCGGTGTTGCATAGCGCGCGCTGCATTTAGGTATTCTTGCAGCCCGAGATGGTGCGGAACCGGGGCAGATCCTGTCGATGGGGGCCCGGCGGCCGACAGCCACAGCAGCAAACTGCGGCTGTGCGTTCGTTTTCGAGGCGAGCGGTCTGGGTGCCAGACCTGCTACTCGTTGCTCACTTTCGTTCGCACCTCGTAGAGGTCGTGGCGCCGATCGCACTCGCCTGCGGCGAGCGGTCGCGGCCCCAAGCCCTCTACTCGGTTCCGGACTTCGTTCGCACTTCGTAGAGGTCGTGGCGCCGATCGTACTGCCCTCCGGGCAGCAGTCTGGGCACCAGACCCCTACTCGGTTCCGGACTTCGTCCGGACCTCGTAGAGGTCGTGGCGCCGATCTTGTAGCTGCACAACGCTACCGCGGCGGCGGTGGCGACGGAGAACCTCAAGGTCGACATCGCCGACGATCACCGTCTCGACATTCGGCGTCGTCTCGGCCGCGATGCCATCACGCGGGAAGCTGAAGTCGCTGGGCGTGAAGATGGCCGACTGGGCGTACTGCACATCCATGTTCTCCGTGTCCGGCAGGTTGCCGACGGTACCGGCGGTGACCACGTAGATCTGGTTCTCGATGGCGCGGGCCTGGGCGCAGTACTTGACGCGCAGGTAGCCCTGGCGATCTTCGGTGCAAAACGGCACGAAGAGGATGCGGGCGCCGGCGTCGGTGGCGATGCGCGCCATCTCGGGGAACTCCACGTCGTAGCAGATGTTGATGGCGACCGGACCGACGTCGGTATCCAGCACGCGGATGTCGTGGCCGGGCTCGATGCCCCACCAGCGGCGCTCGTTCGGCGTCACGTGGACCTTGTACTGGCGATCGATGGTGCCGTCGCGGCGAAACAGGAACGCCACGTTGTACAGGCGGCCATCTTCCTCAACCAGGTGCGTGCCGCCGACGATGTTCACGTTGTACCGCACGGCGAGGTCCGCGAAGTGCTCGATGTACTCATCCGTGTAGTCGGTGAGCGCCCGGACGCTGCTGGCCGGGTCCTTGACCTGGATGGCCGACAGGAGCTGCGTGGTCAGCAACTCGGGGAAGACCGCGAAGTCGCTGCGGTAGTTGGCCGCCACGTCAACAAAATACTCGGTCTGGCGCGCGAAGTCGTCGAAATTCTTGACGTGGCGCATCTTGTACTGGATGACGCAGATGC
>JBFJYU010000299.1:0-3861 GCA_041622435.1 Thermoplasmatota archaeon
CGACCCCCGCCGCCTCGACGACAGGCAGATAGCTGGCCGGGTCGCCCGTGCTCACGTGCAGCCACGACACGCCGTCAACCAGGGCCGGGGGCACCGGGTACGGCGACGTCATGGCACCCTGATCCATGCAGTACGACTGGCGGTCGCCGTCATCCGTCAGGATGAAACACGTCGGCGTGCGCGAGCCATCCATGTCGAAGAACGCCAGATCCACGCCGTCGGCCTCAAGGCCCACCTTCCAGTCCGGCGGAAAATCCGGGCCCACACGGCTCCACAGACGCACCGGCACGCCAAGACCCGCCGCGTGGCGCGCGATGTTGCAGGCCGTCCCACCATGCACAGTGCGGCGATCCTGCACGGGCCGTGACTCGCCGGCGACCGGCAACTCGTGCAAACGGAGCTGCACATCGATGTTGGTATGGCCGACGACGGCCAGGAAGGGCTGGGGCACAGGCCGGCGACCACGCCGCCTGATATGGGTGCTGCGGGGCGCGCCCCGGCGCCCTACGGCCAGACGACCGTGATCGACCCGCCGAAGTCGGTCACAAACAAGACGCCGTCCCAAGCGCCAAAGCCGGTGGCCTGCCGCACCGATGACGGGTTGCGCAGGCCCCCCGCTGCCACGCACGCCGACCCGTCGGCCAGGTCCACGCGCAGCAACTCCCCCGATCCATTGGCGGCCACGTAAAGGAACCCGTCAGACGCGATCGTCATGTCGTCGAGGCCCTTCGGAACCAGCGGCAGGCCGAGGTCGCTGGGCGCGTGGAGACCTGGTTCCAGTGTGGCCGCGCCGAAGGACAGTTCCGCCACGGTGGAAACCGCGCCAGGGTCGGCGAGGTCGAGGCGCACGATTGGCGAGGACTGGTCGAACGTGAGCGCCGCCAGCAAGCCGCCGTCGTGCGTCAGCAGCCCGTTGGCGCTGTACACATCACCCCACACCGTCCAGTTCGCCGGATCCGCCGCCGGCACCCGCACGGGTCCGCGGGAGAAGTCGTCGGACACATACAGGTTTCCAGCGGCGTCGAAGGCCAAGCCATTGGCGGCCGGCAGCCCACGAGCGTACACCTCATGCGATGCCGGATCGGACTGGTGGAACCGCCAAACCTCGGCCGACGGCTCCACCCCAGCGATCGCATCGCGCGGGTCCGCCGCCACGCCCATGAACAGATCGCCATCGCCAGCCAGCCCACGGGCGATGGCTCCCGCGCCCGCTAGGTCCGTCAACATGACCTCATGGCTGCCATCCGGGGCAAACCGAAGCACGTCGCGACCCCCCGTCACCCACAAACCGCCGTGGCCATCGAAGAACAGATTCTCCAAGACGCCGGGGACGCTGGCAAACGTCGCCACCGCGCCAACGTCAACGCAGCGCGCCTGGGTCACGGGTTCATCGGCATGGCCACTCATCGGTGCGAGCAGAAGAATGGCGAAAAGGAACCCCCGGAGGCAGGCGCGGATCATGCCTCGGCAATTCCCTCGCCGCAGCTTAATCTCTTACCGCGGCTCCACTTGCCGGCTGTGTAGCGCAGGGGCCGCGGCCTGGCCCCCCCGCCTGCGAATGTGCGCGCCCCTCCTTCGGTTCGGTGCGCGCAGCCCCGGGCACGCGCCTGGCTTGACGGGAGCTGAACTTGCCGTCGCCGGCACGACACGTTTGCACAGCCCTCCAGACGGAGAACGACGCCGCCGAATTCGTCGGCGACCACACAACCGCCGCATTGGCACCATCCAGGGAGCCTCCGAGGCCAGTTGCTGGAAGCACCGCGGCGGCCGCCGCCTAGTCCCCGGCCCGGCAAGCAACCACGCCCCGCAGCGCGACCCAGCCATGTCTCGCTCGGGGCGATCGAGCCACCGCCCCTCTAGGCCGAACGATCATGGTTTATGGGGAGCCCTGCCCGCGTAGTGGGAGGGGAGCCCGCTTGGCCGCCGTGTACAGCTTCATCCGGCCTTGGGACTTGATGCCCACCAACCCTTCCGTAGCCAACCGCCCCAGGCGATGCTGCGTGGTCGAACGACTCCACCCCCACTGCGACGCTGCGGCGTCAAGGACCTCGCGTTGCTTCGAGCCAGGGTGCTCCACCAGCCATGCGTGTAACGTCGCCAACTCGCCCTCCCGAAGCATGACCACGGTATTCCATGAATCATCGAAACGCCCGTGATTCTCGAAATAGCGCAGCGTGGCCTTGTGGCCGTGCTGCTGGATCAAGCTGGCTTGGCGCAGGACGCCCAAATGGTGTCGAGCCGTGCCCGTGGGGATCCCCGTGGCCCGCACGAGTTCACGAAATGTTCCACCCGGGTTGGCGAGAATGTAATCATACAATTTTCGGCGATTGGGGTGGGCCAAGGGGCTTTGCGCCTGCCGCGTCGTCAGCAGGCCAATCGCAAACTTGGCAGCCAAGGCCAACGCCGCCGCTATTCCTACCGCCGCCACCACCACTTGAGGAGCGCTTGCAGTCACAAAGGCCTCATCCACGGCTAGCTGTTGGATATCGCCTCCCAGGGCCGCGCCGAGGCGACCAGTCTCCAGGGACCCCACACCGACACCCACGAAACTCAGGTTGCCCCATGCGCGCAGTGTTTGATCAGGATCAACGACGCAGCCCGGGGTTTCGGCGCACAGCGCCCCGGAGGCCTGGGGCAACCGGACTTGGCCATCGATCATGGCATCCATGACGCCGCCCCCAAACACGATCGCCGTCGGCTCGGCGCTCATGATCACGTCAGCAGCAGCGCCAGTCACCTCAACATATTCGTACGCGCGAAGCCGGGCGTAAGAGGTCGTTGGGGTCTCCACCGTCTCCACGGTGCGCGATCCGCCGCCGGGACACGCCTCGCCACCGCAGGCGTTGTCGAAATTGTGAATCACCATTCGCAACCGGCCCTGGCCCTGAATCGCGACGCCAAGGCCACCGTCGTTGGCATCCAACTGCCGCGCCACCACCACGGGCTCCGCGCCCGCCGCGCAAGTGTCCGGCGGAAGGAGCCGTCGAGCGTTGTGGCTCTCGCGGAGCCAAGGAGTAGCGCATCCGTTGCCCGCCCCCAACAGAACAACATGGCCATCGATCAAGTCGAGCTGGATCTGATCCGCCTCAACGAACAGCGCCGACCAGCCATCTCGGGGCCACCAACGGAACTCTTGTGGCTCATCCGATGACACCCCCTCAGTCCACGGAAGAGGCGGCCCCAGGCGCGGACTGACGTAGGCCTTTGCGCCAACCTGAAAATGGACTTGTTCACGTGAATTGAAACCCTCCGGCAAATCGGCCGATACGGTGGCTGTTTGGTTCGGGTCAAATACCAGCACCACCCAAGTGGCATTCCACTGCGACAGCGGCCCGGCAACGCTGGCCCCCGACGCGAACTCAACGTCGATTGCGGTCCCCGCCGCCGCAGACGGAAAGAAACAGGCTATCAGGATCCACACAGGGGCTCGGGCCACGTTGTGATCACCCCCGTTGCATTGACCTGTTTCGAATGGGCAGTTTGGACGGGATACCGGTTGGTGGGCCCGTACGATGCCACGTTGGGTTCTTCAAAAACTGCGTCTCCCGGGTAATTGTTGATCGAGCCATCCATTGCCTCGCGGTCGATTGTCAGAAGGACCGTAGTTGTACTATTCGTGGTAACAAAATTCTGCGACCAGGGACTACGGCCCTCGAAAGCACTCACCGTCGCCAAGAACGTGGCGCGCGATTCAGCCAATCCTCCAGGCTGCCAAGAAACAGAGCCAAAAGCGCCGCCGTTGGACGGCTGCGGATCAACCTCGATTGAGCTTTGGTAGAAGTCAATGTCCAGAGCCGCGGCGAACCGGGATCCAAACGTCGCGTCGTCAGTGTAGATGGCGTGTGGGTAGCGAAGATGGCC
>JBFJYU010000300.1:0-3852 GCA_041622435.1 Thermoplasmatota archaeon
GCCAGCGCGCCCGGCGAGGGCCTGGCCGGCCCCGACACATTCGGCGAGGTGGTCGACAAGCGCGAACACCAGAACACGCCCGCCAGCTTTGACGGCGAGTGGGTGCCGCCGGCTGCCGGCGTCTACTACCTGCGCGCCTACGCCGAAAACCAGGGTGCCCACTTCTGGAGCGAGCCCGTCATGGCCGAGGTTGTGCCCGTCGAGCCCACCGGCGTCGTCCACACCATCACGGTGGGCGCCGGGGGCCCCGCCGCAACCCTGGACCCGCCGTCGCTATCCATGACCGTCGGCGACGCCGTCGTCTGGCAGAACGACGACGTGATCTCGCGCCGGTTCGTCAACACGACCGGTCCCCTGGGCTTCGACACTGGCGACATTGGCGCTGGCGAGGCTTCCGAGGCAATCGTGCTGCTGGCGCCTGGCGTGTACGAATACGTCAGTCGGGACCAGTTGGAAGGCCTTGAGCAGCTGACTGGAACGATCCAGGTCAACCTGCCCGCGTAACGCAGGGTGCTGCCTGCGGGTGCAGTCGATGCCCCATCAACAGCTTATGAGCGTGGAGGTCGGTTGCCACCTTGCCATGAGGGAACCAACCCGTGCCGTGGATGATGTGGCCGACTCCATCTCCTTCGCCGCCTACTCGTATGCGGCAGCGGCGTAGTCCTTCCTTGTCATCAACTCCCCTCCCGCGGACCGGGCGACGGTTCAAGTCCCCGGCCCGCCATGGGCGGCTGTGCGCGTCTACCACCAGAATCTCGTGTCTTGCGAGACCCTGTTCGAGAACCTCGACGATCCGGCCTGGGTGGTCTTCGACTGCCGCCACGACCTGAGTTCCCAGGAGGCCGGGCTGCGCGAGTTCAGCAAGGGGCACATCCCAGGCGCCATCCATGCGCACGTTGATCGCGACTTGTCCGGACCGGTCGGCAACGGCGCGCGAGGGCGCCACCCCCTGCCCATCGCCGGCGCGTTTCGGCGGTTTCTCAGCCAGGCGGGCGTGACCAACGAGAGCCAGGTGGTGGCCTACGACGACGCGGGCGGCGCCTGGGCGGCGCGCTTGTGATGGCTGATGCGTCATTACGGTCACGACAACGTGGCGGTGCTTGACGGCGGCCTGCAACGCTGGAAATCGCTGGGCCTGGAGTTGACGAAGGACCACCACCGCAGCCCCACCGGCGCCTTCAAGGGCGAACCGGGCGCCATGCCGACCGTGACGGCCGACGAGGTGGCCGAGGGACTGGAAGCAGGCTTGGTCGTGCTCGACGCCCGCGCCGCCGAGCGCTACAGGGGCGACGTGGAGCCGATCGATCCTGTTGCCGGCCACATCCCGGGCGCCGTCAACGCTCCCTTCGCCGACAACCTGGCCGCCGACGGGCTGTTCCTGTCACCCGACGAGTTGCGGGCCCGGTACGAGGGGTTGCTGGGCTCCGGAGCCCGCGCGGCGTGCTACTGCGGCAGCGGCGTCACCGCCGCCCACGACGTCTTGGCCATGGAGCTCGGCGGCCTGCCGACGCCCGCTCTGTATCCGGGGTCGTGGAGTGAATGGTGCCGCGCCGGCGCCGATCGCCCGGTTGCCACCGGCGACGACGATGGCGGCGACGGCCGCGACGGCGGCGTGGCGCCCGTCGCAGACGAGCCCGATCTCACCGCCGCCTAGCCGAGCAGCGCGGACACGACGGCGTCGAAGAGCCGGCGAGCCGACTGGCCCGTGGGCAGCAGGGTCCTGGTCAACAGGCTGGCCAATGGAACGGCCACACTGGCGATGGCGGCCGCGATCACCAGGGACGCAACGAGGGCAACCACCGCGACCGGCGAGTATTGGAGAACGGCCGGCGTGGCGCCACCGGCCAAGGCGCGGCCGGCGACCCATGCACCGTGCAGGGCGAGCCCGACCGCCGCCAACAGCGGGGGCAGGTGAACCAGGGCCAGGCGGCGGGCCCGGCTGCGCCAGGACGCTGCGTGGTCCAGGGTGGTGGCTCCGATATAGAGGCGTCCGAACTGGGCCAGCAAGGCAACCAGCACCACGAGGAACCAGCCGGTCGCAACGGCGATCGGAATCAGGGTTCCGGGACCCGCCGCCGGTGCTCCGGCAAGCGCGGTTGTCACCGGCGCCACCAGCGCGATCACCCCGACGCCGAGAACGGCGACCATGGCCCGCCGGCAGGCAGCCTGGAGGCCCTGTGCCGTCTGCGTCGGCTGCGGGTCGGGTGCAGGCGGCAGCAGGGCCGGTTGCCAGTCCCGCCGAGCGCCCAACAGCCGTGGTACGGCACTGATGGCACCGCCCAGAGCGATCAGGCCGACTGCGGCGAGGGTGAACACGGGAGGTCCGGACGGGGCCGGCGCAGCCAACGCCGCCCAAACCACGGCAGGAACAAGAAGGGCCGCCACCACGGCGGTGGCGCGGCCAAGCCGACGACAGTGGCGGGCAGCCCGTAGCGTGCCGGCCTCGACGACGAGGCGGACCTCGAAGGCCCGTGCGTGCAGGGGCGCCGCCAGCAGTTGGACGCCGAAGGCGACCCCCAGCAGGAACAGAAACGTCTGTGTGGGCGTGGACTGGACGAGCCAGATCAGGGTTGCAAGGGCACCGACGGCGAGCGCCATGAGGCAGATGGCCAGGCTGGCCCGCTCGACGCGGCGTACGGCGCGCGCCAGCGTTGCGGTCGTTGCGGGGGCCCTCATCCCTACGTCCAACGGCGTCTCCTCACTTACAAGGATTGGCTCGAACCCGCCGAAATGCATGCCGAAAGGTGCAGCGCCAGGGTGGCGCGATTCGATGCTGGAGCGCCAAAACCTAACCATCGCCGGGCGCCGTGATCCTCATGCACGCCCTGAAGTGGACGCTGGCAAGCTTGGTGATCATGACGGTGCTGGCCGGTTGCACCGACGACCCCGAAGCGCAGGAGGCGCCCGAGGAGGCAGTCGGCCGCGAAATCCACATGGATCCGTCAGCCAAGGAGGCGAGCTTTGGCTGGAGCGCCGCCGTTGGCGTCCCCGGCGGGCCCAATCTGCAACTCATGACGAGCAGCAACGCGATGACGCTGATGGTTCCCGATGGTGCCGCCGTCCTCGCAGCCGAGGCGTCCTGGGGCTGCTCGACGCCCACCTGCACGCTGCACTTCTACCTGTATGAGCCGGGCGCGACGCCTGGTGACTCGGCGGCGGCCCACGGCGCAGGATCGGGGTCGATCAACCTGAGTGTCGAGGCCCCGCGTCCGGGTGAGTGGATGCTGGTTGCCCAGAGCGACACGCCGACCGCAGAGGTGGAGGGTATTCTCCGGATGGTCGCCAGCTAGGCCCCAGGCCGGTGCGGGGTGCAGCGCACGTCAGCCGCAGCGGCCGCAGCGGCCGGGGGCCCAGGGCCGCAGGTGGCTCGTGGCTGCGTCAAGGGATGACGACGCAGCCGTCTTCCAGCGACGAGAACAGGGCGTTGGCCGGCAGGCCCGTGCCGTTGTACCCGTTGATGACCGCTTGCGCGCCGCACGGCGTGCCGTACGCGAGCGTCGTTAGCACCCGGCGGCCGGGGTCCGGGGACAGGCCGGGCCCGACGAAGATGCCGGCGACCTCCAAGGCTGTGGCCGGGTCGCGTGGAACCCGAGCCTCGGCCGCCGCCACCATGGCCCCGAGAGGCGCCCAACGGGTCGGCTGGGACAGGTCGTCCCACGCCGGGTTCCAGGGACCGCCGGCCGGCTGGACGCCCGTCAAGAGCGGCGCGGCCGGACCGGGCCCCGTCGTCGCGGATCGCAAGTCGAAGCGGGTCACCTCGTCGCCTGGAACGCCAACCAGGAAACGCCAGGTTTCGTGGCGCACGCCGGTCGGGTCGGTGGAGGCGCCGTCGGCGAAGGAGACGAGCCGCCA
>JBFJYU010000301.1:0-3843 GCA_041622435.1 Thermoplasmatota archaeon
GCGGGGGCCATCGAAACCAGCTGAACAGCAGCCAAACTCCCTGCAACCGCACCCCCGCCGACGCATTGGCAGGGCGTTTCCTGCCTATCTAGGCGGCCCATTGGGCAAGGGCTTTGCCTGCGAGCGTGCCGTTCGGGCCGCTCAAGTCTGGTCCGCCGACAGGATCACGGACGCGCCGGCCGCCCCGGCTCGCCGCGTGCTCCGTCGGCCGCCGGGACCCCCCACCCGGCGCCAGGCTCAACGGCCCCCACCCTCTTCCCCCTCCTCCAAGCCCGCCGCACGCCCGAGCCACAGGGTGGCGCCGGCGGGACGCCTAGGCCCTCGGGGCCGGGCCTGTTGATGATGCACGCCCGGATCCTTGCGTTGAACGGAAGGGCATGGACCCGAGGGGAGGGGGCAGCAACCGGAGCGGGTGCAAGCTGATCCGGCCGGCAAGAGGGTCCAGGCAAGGCCGATTTCCGTCGAATGGCCTGCCGTGCCAGGAATCGCTATGCCTCAGCAGGAAGCTCGCTGCGTCACGTAGGGCGCACCCCAAAAACCTCTTTAGGAAAAGCCGGGCGCTTGAGGCAACAGGCAGCGAACGCGACCGGGTCCGTCGCATCACCAATTCGCTGCCGTCACCACCCGGCACCTGCTCATCCCCTGCCTGATCGAGTAGTGTGAACCCGGGCGGTGAAGCCACCCCACCAAACCCAACCAGGGCCCATGGCACTCTTCCCCCTTTTCCCGTCACGCCGCCCGCCGCCCGCCGTCTGGCACCCGGCCCCCAACCCTCAAGAACGACACCCCCGTCGGCGCCGCCATGGCCCAAGAGATCCCCGCCGAGTTGCAGCAGCAGGTGCAGCAATTGCAGGCCCTGAACCAGCAGCTCCAGGCGAGCGCGCAACAACGCCAGCAGTTCGAGGCAATGCTCGCGGAGAACCAGCGTGCGCTGCGAGCCATCAAGGAACTGGAGGACGACGCTCCGGTGTACCGCAACGTTGGCTCGCTCTTGGTGCGCGAGAAGAGCAAGGCGGACGCCGAGAGCCGCTTGGCCGACGATGTGGAGACGCTTGAACTGCGTGTCAAGCGCGTGAAGAGCCAAGAGGAGCAGTTGCGCGGCAGCTTCCAGGCTCTCCAGAACAAGCTCGAGGCGGCGTTTTCGGCTGGCGCTGGCCCGTCCGGCGCCCCGGATCAGTCGTAACCGTGACATCAACCATCGCCCAGGGCGACCGCGTCCTGCTGCTCGACCCCGAGAACGGCGAGCGCTTCCTGATCCAGGTGGATGAAGGCGGCGCGCGCAAGATTCGGGGACTCGGCGTCGTCGACCCCGGCCGCCTGGCGGGCCAAGGGTGGGGAACCGTGACCCATGTGGGCGCCAAGCGCGTGGCCCTCCTGCGGCCGGCGCTGGCCGATGTTGTGGCCACGATTCGCCGCAAGGCGCAGATCATCACGCCCAAGGACGCGAGCCGAATCGTGTACGAACTGGGACTGGGCCCCGGCGACCGGGTCCTGGAGTCCGGCATCGGCAGCGGCGGCACGACGCTCCCGCTCCTGTGGGCCGTGGGCTCCACGGGCCGCGTGGTGGCTCAGGAACTGCGCGAGGACTTCGCCAACTGGGCGACGGACAATGCGCGGGCCGCCGGCCTGGACGCGGCGCTGGTCACGTTCGTGGGTGACCTGACACAGGGCCTCGCCGACGGCGTGGCCGAGGAGGGCCCGTACGACGCGGCGCTGCTCGATCAACCCGAGCCATGGCTGGCCGTGCCCCACCTGGGGCCCGTCCTGGCCCCCGGCGCCAGGCTGGCAGCCTACACCCCCCAAGTCAGCCAGATGGAGCAGACGGCGCGGGCGCTGGCCGCGGCCGGCTTCGTGGACATCCGCTGCATGGAGATCATCGAACGCGGCTGGAAGGTTGGCGAGCGCGGCAGTCGCCCCAACTTCGACGCGCTGGGCCACACCGGATTCCTGGTGTTTGGCCGCTTCCTGCCCGCCCCGTAGCCGCCGCTGCGGGCGTGCGCGTTAGCCCTAAGC
The DNA here is from genome assembly GCA_041622435.1 of Thermoplasmatota archaeon. Taxonomy (GTDB): domain Archaea; phylum Thermoplasmatota; class E2; order JACPAO01; family JAHFTW01; genus JBFJVP01. The sequence continues at coordinate 2,014 of JBFJYU010000301.1, forward strand.
GGGGCCGCCGCGATGACCCGTCGATCGGCATGAACCTCTGGAGTCTGGTGCGGGAGTCACAGGCAAAAGGCGAACGACTCGGGCGCGCCGTCGCCGACCGGGACCCGACGGGATGGGTTGTGCTCGGCCTTGGCGCCGTGGTGCTGGCAGCCTTCATGGGGGGCTTCTTTTACGCTATCCTCTGGATCGCCCAGCAACTCCACGCCGTCGCCGTCCTGATGGTGGCGGCGCTGCTGCTTTTCTATGGCCTCGGCGCCCGCGTGGCCCTGGAGTTGTTCTCCGCGTCCGGCCGAGCCACCCGCCGGCGCCGATTGGGCGGCGAACCCCTGCCTGCCCACCACGAAGGGTTGCCGGGCTTCTTCGCCATCGCCCTGCTCGCGCCAATGCTGGCGCTGGCGTTCGCCTCACCGATCCTGCAGGCCCGGGGCTGGGTCGGTTACACGACGCAGCCGGATGTCCACGAGTTTCTGGCCTATTACGCCTGGATCCTAGTGGACATGATCCCGGGCCTGGACGTCTGGGGCAGCTTCGCCGTGGCCGCCCCCTTGGAACCGACCGATGTCGCGGCGCGCGCCGTCGCGTTCGGGTTTCGCGTCGTCGTGGTGGCTGGAATCCTTCGTTTCATCGCCCAATGGGCGCGCGCCAGGCAGGCCTTCCGCAGCGGCGCCAACCCTGATGACCCGGCGGCGAATGGCGTCTCAACGGGCCCGGCAAGCGGATCGACATAAACCGGGCCCTTCAAGACAGCCGGGGACGTAGATGAAACCGTGGCCAAGGGCGTTGCCAACAACTTCCTGCACCTGCTTGAAGGTGACCTCCAGGCCTCCCGCCGCCGAATCGTGGTCCTGACCCTCGTGCTCGCGGCCCTCGCGGGCCCCGCGTGGCTCCTGGCCGGCCTGTACGGCTTGGGCGTTCACGCCGGGGTTGCGGCAGTCTCGGTTGTGGCGGGTCTGCTCGTGGGCCGCAGGCGCTACGTCAGCACCTATCAGGCGAGCCTGAAGATGTCGTGGAACCGCTGGATGCGGTACGCCACGAGTTGCGAATCCATTCCGGAAGTGTACCGAAAGGTGACCAACCGCAGCCACCGCAACCTCCCGTACGTGTACGCGGCGCTGCTGACGATCCTGTGGGTCGCCGAAATCGGCCTCCTGCTGCTGGCCCTGGACGGCGTCGGCGGCGCGATGGCTTTGCCCGTAGTGGCCGCCAACGCGCTCGTGGTGGGGCTCCTTTTCGGCTTCCACCTGCGGGGCCGCTCCTGGTACCGCAGCTTCAGCGCGTCGTTGCGCGAGATGGTTCGCGAAGGCGAAGTCGGCGTGTGGGGAGTGGTCTAAGTGGCCGACTTCTCGGTCGCTGGCCGCATCTACCGCGGCGGAAAACTGACACCCGGCGTGCTCCACATCAACCGGGAAACCGGCCTCATCGAGAAGATCGCCAAGTCGGGCCAACTCGACGACCACCTGGACTTCGGAGACCGGGCCATCCTGCCCGGCGGCATCGATGTCCACGTCCACTTCCGCGACCCCGGCCTCACCCACAAGGAGGACCTGTACACCGGCAGCGTCGCCGCGGCCTTCGGAGGCATCACCGGCTTCGTGGACATGCCCAACACGGTCCCGCCGACGACGACCTCCAAGACGCTGCGCGAGAAGGTGCGCATCGCCGCCGCCAAGTCCGTGGTGGACTACGGGGTTTGGGCCGGAGCGTCCTGGTACACGGGCGAGTTGCAGGACATGCTGCGCTTCGCCGTGGGCATCAAGCTCTACCTGGGTGCCACGACGGGCGACCTGCTCGTCGAGGAGGACATCATCATCGGCGTCCTCAAGGCAGCCC
>JBFJYU010000302.1:0-3838 GCA_041622435.1 Thermoplasmatota archaeon
ACGCCCGCGTCGTCGAGGGGGATGTTGATGCGGCTGGCCTTCTCGACCGCCTCCCAAGCCTCCTCGTCGTTGTCGCCGCGCAAAACCCGCAGGGGCGCGCCGGACACCACGTCCTCCACGTTGGGGCACACCAGCTTGATGCCGGCGGCGGCCACGACTTCGTCGACGTTGTCGTACGCTTTGCGGGCGTCGCGCATGTCGTCGTTGGGGCTTGGCTTGAGCAGGGCCCGGATCGTGGTTTCGACCGGCTCGCCCTGGGTGCCCAGGAGGATGCGGTCGCCGCTGTGGATGGCCCCGGCGTACAAGACCACGTCCAGCGTCTGGCCCAGGCCCTTGTCCTCCTTGACTTCAAGAACGGTGCCTTCGCCGGGCATGTCCTCGTCCGTCTCCAGCCGGTCCTCCAGGAATTTCTGCGCCAGGCCGACCAGCATCGCGAGCAAGTCGGGGATGCCTTCGCCCGAGGTCGCGCACGTCGGCACGATGGCGATCTGCTTGCGGAAGTCGCTGATGCGATCGTACCGCTCGGCGGGCATGCCCTGGTCGTAGAACGCGCCGAGGATCGTGTAGAACTTCTCGTCGAAGCGCGCGAGGACCTCCGGTCGCTGCTTGCGCACGTTGAGGATAAAGGGCTGATCGGCGGTCTGCCAGCCCTCGATGCGGTCCACCTTGTTCGCCGCCACCACGAACGGCGTCTTCGAGCGCTTGAGGATGTTCAGGCTCTCCAGCGTTTGCGGCTTGAAGCCCTCGTTGATATCCACCACCAGCACGGCGATGTCGGCCAGTTGGCCGCCGCGGCCGCGCAGACTGCTAAACGCGTGGTGGCCGGGGGTGTCGATGCACAGAATACCCGGCACGCCGAAGTTCTTGCCCTTCAGCAACGCGCCGGCGCGCTCGTTGATGGTTTCCATCGGCACTTCGCTGGCGCCGATGTGCTGCGTGATGGCGCCCGCCTCGCGGTCGAACACCTTGGTGCCGCGGATCTTGTCCAGAATGGACGTCTTGCCGTGGTCGACGTGGCCCATCACCGACACGATGGGGTGGCGCGTGTACGCCGTGTCGCTCTTGGCCGCCAGCGCGCCCAAGGCCTTCTCGGCGTCGCCCTCGGTCGCCTTCTTCGCCGCCGCCTTGGCCTTGGCGATGGCCTCCTCGGACACCTTGATGGTGTCGTCGACGGGCTTCGGCGCCTCCTCCACAGTCTCGGGGATGTAGACTTCCTGGGCCTCGGCCGGGGCTTCGGGCGCGGTTTCTTCGAACTCGCCCGCGAACTCCGCCTCCAGCTCTGCCGCCAGCTCGTCGGCGAGGATCTCTTCCTCGGTGCGTTCGTCTGCCATGGGCCGGCCGACAGGAGCCGGTTTTAAGGGGTTTGGGGGCCCCCGGGCGCACCCCCGTCCAGCGGGCCGAGCCGTGGGCGTGGCGCCACCCATCGGTTTCGCCGCCGCTTCTTTGATCAGCCGGTTATTGAGTAGCGCACGCCGGGGCAGCAACAGCCCCCACCCAGGTGTATTCCATGCGTTCGCTTCCCTTGCTGATGGCTGCGGCACTCGTCGCCGCCACGCTCGCCCTACCCGCCCCCGCCCAGGCGTGGCCCCCGGTCTGTCTCGGCCCGGAGGTCCACGAGGACCACCCGCCAGTACACGTTCACAGCTACGGCATCCTGACCTGCGGCGCGGAGATCACCGTTGACACCGGCGGTCCGTGCCCCGAGAAGACCCACTACGGGTACCCCATCACGATCCGCACGTCGGCGGACTGCCACACGCAGGTTGACATCAAGTGGTACGATTGCGTGTGGAACTGCGGCTGGGAGACCATCGTGGACACCCCCTTGCTGACGGTTCGCCACTACACCGAGCAGGACGGCGCCGAGCCGTCGGGCGACGACGTCCAAATCCCCATCGATCCGTGCCTGATTACCAGCGCGCCGCCGGCTCCGCTACAAGGCGTCGTTCACGTCGAGCAGGACAAGAACCCGTGCTTCGACACGCGCGTGACCGTCCTGGGCGCGTTGGCCTGCACGGAGCCGCTGGGGGGCAGCTCCATCGTCGAGGCCGCCGGCCGCGTGGTGGTCAGCGTTCCCGGGTGCCGCGTTCCCGGAGTGTGAAGCCATGAAGACCCTGGTCGCGGTGCTCGCGCTGTTGCTGGCATCCCTGCCGGTGCAGGCCGAGGACGACCCGCCAGCCAGCCCGTGCCAGCCGCACGTCGAGCAGGATGTGGGACCCCGCCGTTCAGGCATCCGCGTCGGCGCCGGAGGCGTCGGCCCGGACGGCAACCCGTTCACGTGCAACTTCGTCCACGTCACCACGCCGACGTTCCCCGGCTTCGCATGCGTCCAGCCTGGCGGCCCCTACCAAGTCTTCACCGTTGGCCCCGTGACGTGGTACACCTATTGCGGCGACGACGGCGACCGCTAACCCCGCAACAGGGGCCGCGCCGTTGCCAGCCGCCGGACGGCGGGGCGCTCTAATGGGTCACGAGCCGTTCGACGCGACAATGCGCCGCGCGCTGCTCAACGCTCTCCAGCGACCGCTCACAGGAGCGCCGGGTGGAGTAGCCCTCGGAGGACACAGCGATCGTGTCGCCGCCCTCGGCCATGCGCCACCGGTACTCGCCGCGCCCATCCTGATAGATCTGGCTGGCAAGCCGTCCCGACTGCACCCGCCGGATGGCGTCCTCGGCAGCCTGCGGCGTGTGGTACGCGTCGCTTGAGGCAACCATGACTTGGCCGTTGTTGGCGCGCAACCGGAACCGGTAGCGGCCGCTCCTGTCCTCGTACAACTCAAAGTGGTGAGGCATGCACCTGACTCGGCCCGCGCCGCTAAAGACGCCGAGCGACGGCGACGAGGTGGGTAGACCGCGCCGGGCCGGGGACGGGCCTGCGGGCCGCCCCACCAGGGCCTACTCGAACAGGTACGGCTCAGCGGCGACGGCGAAGTCAGCGCCGCCGTTGGGGAACCAGAGACCCAGCTCGAAGGCGGCCGTGTCGGCGCCGTCCGAGCCGTGGATGATGTTGCGGCCGATGCTCTGGGCGAAGTCGAAGCGGATCTCGCCAGGCTTGCCCTCAACGGGGTTGGTGGCGCCCATTAGGGCACGGGAGACACTGATGGCGCTCTCGCCCTCAACCATCATGGGAACGACGGGGCCGCCCAGGATGTAGTCGACGAGGGGCTTGTAGAAGGGACGCTCCTTGTGCACTTCGTAGTGCTTGGCGACGATCGTGGGGTCCGCCATTTCAAGGCGCATGGCCTTGATCTTCAGGCCCTTGGCCTCGAAGCGGGCGATGATTTGGCCGACCAGACCGCGCTGGACGGCATCGGGCTTGATCATGACGAAGGTTTGCTCGATGGCCATGGGAGCCGCCGACAGGGGGGTTGTATATGAGGGGAACGGCGAAGCCGGTTGCGGGCGTGCCGCACGGACGGCGACGCTGCGTGCTACGTCCAGTCCGTCAGTCGCTTCTCGAGCGGCGATCGGCCTTGGGCCAGTTGGGCTAGGAGTTTGGGTCGGACGATCTTGGCGCGCCCACCCAGCGAATAGAACGTCGCGCGGGCGTTCTGTTGCCGGCGCACGAGCCATTGCTCCTGTGACAACGTGCGGGCGATCTTGCTGACCGTCGCCTGGGTCGGGGGGATGATGTGCTCCCTGGCTTACTGGATTGGCTCCCAGGCCGACGCGGTGATCTCCACCCGTAGCGCCATGGTGGGCAGTGTTGGGGCCTACGTGTCGGTCATCGATTTCCACCGGATGCTGGCCAATGCCGGTGTGGAGGTCAGGGTCTTCCGGAACAAGGAGGGTACCTACAAGGCTGCAGGGATGCCAGGGGCACCGATCAGCGACGAAC
>JBFJYU010000303.1:0-3828 GCA_041622435.1 Thermoplasmatota archaeon
CAGGTGGTCGGCGCCGAGGATGGCTGGCTGTTGTGGCTGGAGGCGGAGGACGGCGAGACAGCTCTGCGCTTGCGGCACGTCGATGCCCTCGGGACGGCGCACGCGGCGGAGGCCCTGGCTGGCGACGACGTGATCTTGCGCGCTGCGATGGGCGCCGGCCACGTCGGCGTCGGTGTCGCCGATGCTGGCTCTTCCGGAAGCCAGCGGCCCAAGGACTTGTGGATCATTCCGGTTGAGGGGGGCCTGCCGCTGCGTGTGGTTGAGGGAGCCCCGTTCCTTGATGGCCCGCGCGGCGACGAGGAGGCGCTCGTGTGGTCGACGCTCAGCGGCAACGAGAGCCGCATTCACCGGCTGAGCCCGTCGGGCGGCGTTGCGACCTTCGATGTGTCCGATCACGCCTGTCTCCTTCCCCGCCCGTGGCCGGCGGCGTCGCTGGTCGTGTGGGACGAACCGCCCGTCGCCGGCTGCGAGCGCCGGGGTTTCCTTGCTTTTGACGTGGCCGACCCCGACGCCGTGGCGGCCGTGGCCGTGGAGGCGATTGCGCTCAACACTGGCGGGGGCTACCTGAGCTTCGTCGGCTTCGACCTGAACCCGGATGGCTGGTACCTCTTCGGGCCGGACAACCTGACCGGGTCGCCGTGGCGGGCGGTGCCCGCGTCGATCCGGCCCTTGTGGGGCCAGGCCGACGACGGCCGGCTGGTCTGGCTTGAGAACCCGGAGGAGCACCCGCCCCAGGATCGCCCGTACCTGCTGGCCGGCGTGGGCCAGCGGCTCCTGCCGGGTGGCAGCCCGGGTTTCCTGGAACGGCAACTCGAGTACCGCACGCTGCCCGTGCTGGACGGCGCCCGCCTCTACTACAACGGCGCCGGCGGCGCGCTTGAGGCGTTCGACTTGGACGCCGAGGGCGACGACGGCGATGGCGGCGGGCGCGGTCTGCCCACCCCCGGCCCGGCCCTGCTCCTGGCGATGTTGGCGGCCCTGGCCCTCACGGGTCGCAGGGGACGTTCTGCCAGCCCGCGATCGTGAGCATTGCGCGCCCGTGCACCCGGTGAGTGCCTTTTCCCACCTCTGCCCGCCACCTTCATAGCCGAGGACCGTTGGCCGGCTTGTGCCCTCCTTCTGCCCCACGTGCCGGGGCCTGATGCGACCCGTCGGCGGCGCGCTCCAGTGCATCCACTGCAGCCGCGAAGGCCGAGCCCGCACGGTGCTCGCCGGGGGCCGGTCGATTCGCCTGCAACAGGGGCAGCAGGGCCTGATGGGCTCTGGTGTCGCGGCCGCCACGGCCGCCGCCACGGCCGGCGTCGACCCGACGCTGATGCCCCGGCCAAGTGATTGGAGCCCGGAGGCGCGCAAGCCGGAGCCCCACCCGCAGCTTGGCCTGTTTCCGTACGACACGATCCGCGACGGCCAGCGACGCTTCACCCGCGACGTCACCCTCGCGGTCCAGGGCGGGCGCCATCTGGTCGCCAACGCCCCGACAGGCATCGGCAAGACCGCCGCGTCGCTGGCGCCGGCGCTGGCCCACGCCATCGAATCGAATCGCACCGTCCTGTTCCTGACGAGCCGGCAGAGCCAGCACCGCATCGCCGTTGAGACGCTGCGACTGGTGGCCGAGCGCCGCGGCGTGGCCGCGAACCTGGTCGACCTCGTCTCGAAGCGCGACATGTGCCTGCGCCCCGAGGCCAACGACATGCACCCGGCGCGCTTCCCGGATTTCTGCGGCCGCGAGACCCGCACCAAGAGCTGCTCGTACCTGGGAGAGGTCGACGCGCAGACGATGGCCCGGGTGCGCGGCGGCGTCCTGCATGTTGAGGAGCTGATGCAGGTGGCCAAGGAGGCCCACCTGTGCCCGCACATGCTCGCGATGGCGGCGGCGCCCAAGGCCAACGTCGTGGTCGCCGACTACAACCACTTGTTCAGCGACATCCGGGAGCGCAGCCTGGAGAAGCTCGGCGTGGATTTGGCGGAGGTCGTCGTCATCGTGGACGAGGCCCACAACCTGCCAGACCGCATCCGGCAAAATCACGCGCACCGCATCACGGCGTACCTGCTGGACCAGGTCGAGGGGGAGGCGCGCCAGCACTCGTTCACCGATGTCACGGAGGACCTGAGGGCCCTGCGCGACGCACTCGATGCCCTGGCGGCCGCCGCCATCAAGGAGGGCCGGGCGGAGAAGGGGCGCTTTGGCGACGAGGAGGCGCAGGTTGCCCGCGTGCAGCCCGAGGCCCTCAACGAGGCGTTTGAGGATGCCCGCAACCGGGGTACCCTGGGACTCCACCGCACCCTGGCGAACGTGGTCGAGTCGCTGGGCCCGCTGGTGACCAAGGTCCGCAAGGGCACCGACGCGCAGGTGTACGCAGAGGAACTGCGCGAGGCGCTGGAGGACTGGGGCCGCTTCCAGACGGGCGCCCTGCGTTACGTCCAATGGGACGGCGACAGCGCCCAGTTGCACGTGCGGCTGCTGGATCCGGCGGTGCCGGCCCGCAAGGTCTTCGACCACGTCCACAGCGCCATCCTGATGAGCGGTACCCTGCGGCCGCCGGAGATGATCCGCGACCTGCTGGGCCTGGAGGAGCCCCGCACGACGGTGCGCGTGTACCCTAGCCCGTTTCCGCCTGAGAACCGGCTGGCGTGCGTGGCCACTGGTTATTCGACCCGTTTCAAGGAGCGCTCGCCGCAGCTGTGGGGCCGCATTGGCCGCACGTTGAGCGATGTGGCCCTGTCGACGCGGGGCAACATCGCGGTGTTCGCCCCAAGTTATGCCATCCTGCGCGAGGTTCGTCAGGCCCTGGAGGATTGCCACGTCGAGAAGGAGCTCATCATCGAGGACCCAGGCATGGGCAAGGGTGAGCGCGACCGCGTGCTGGACACGCTGGAGGGCGCCCGCCGCCGCGGCAAGGGGGCGTTCCTCTTCGGCGTACTGGGCGGTTCGTTCTCGGAGGGCGTGGATTTCAAGGACAACCTGCTCTCGGTGGTGGCCATCGTGGGGCTTCCGCTGGCGCCGCCCGACCTTCAGGTGCAGGCGACGATCGGCTACTACGACGCCAAGTTCCCGGGCAAGGGCCGTTCGTACGGCTACATCTATCCCGCAATGAACAAGGTGCTCCAGGCGATGGGGCGAGGCGTGCGCAGCGAGACCGACCGGTGTGGCATCTTGCTGCTGGACGAGCGGTACCTGGAGCGCCAGTACCGGTCCATCCTCCCCGAGGATACGCAACTGTTGGCGAGCGCCGACCCTGGTTTCACGATCGCGTCGTTCCTGCAAGCCCACGACCTCTAGGTCGCGGGCGGGACCGGCCGGGCCGGGTGGGCGCTACGCGCCCGGGCGGCTGCGGGGGGTCTTTCAGGCGACCCGGCGGTGCCTCCGCGTGCAGCCGGCCACGATCCTTCGACTCGGCATCCTTGGGCTTCCGATGGCGGGCGTGGTCCTGGCGGCGACGACGTGGGCTCGCGGCGCGTGGCGCCCTCCCTCCGACCTGGGCTTCGACGCATGGGTCGCGTCCTCCGGTTACTCGGCGTGGTCTTCGGCCAGCCTGAACGCGACGGTCTGGATGGCCTTTGGCGTGCTGGCTCTGGCGGCCGCCGTGGCGCCGCGCGCTCCCCGGGGCCTGCTGGCGTGGGGCACGTTTCTCTCGGTGCTGGGACTGATGGTGCTGGTCGTTCCGATGGCGATGTACCGGATTGTGTGGCCGCTGGGCTCGGAGGTCGCGGCGGCGGCCCAGGCCACGACAACGTACCGCGTCTGGCTGGCTTTTTCCGCGGCTTCCTTCCTGCCCGGCATCGCGCTGGTTGGCGTTTCTGCGTGGCGGGCCGGGTGGCCTTGGTGGC
>JBFJYU010000304.1:0-3807 GCA_041622435.1 Thermoplasmatota archaeon
CCATTGGGGCATTCGACGTGGCCCCGCTGACTCGCAGCATCTTTACCGGCGAACAAGTCGATGGCCTGCTGAATCCCACGGGCACATTCGCCAACGTCGAACTCATCAATGGCAGCATCAAGGCCGCCATCCCCTGGGAACTCATTCTCAAATACGCGACGCCCGCCGATCCGGCGCTCCCCGGCGGCGCGGCCCCCGCAATCCACCCCACCCTGAACACGGAGCCCAACGTCATCGACACGGGTTGGGTGCCTGCCCGCGCATTCCCCGGCGGCAACTTCATTCACGTTCTGGGCAACACCGGACTCACCGTCTACCTCGCGAATGCGAGCGACATCAACGGCAACAACGCCCAGGGCCTCGCCGCGCCGAGCCTCGTGACCGTCGCGGGCGTCCCCTCCGAAGTCAGCGCGGCCTACTTCGACGATTTCTTCCGCGCCATCATCGTCAACTCGAGCGGCTCGACCGCCACACAGTTGACGGTGCGCACCATGGGCCTGCAAGCCCCGCCGCCGCCCGTGGTTCTCTCCGTCGACCAGGAGATTCCGCCCTTCATCCCGGCCCCCGTCGTCCAGGCCATCTCGAAGGGCCAAGGCCCCAACGACCTGTTCCGCGCAACCCGCGTGCAGGGGCGCGACGACAACAACAGCACGACCACGCCCCTCAACGGCAACACGGGCGGGACTGACCACATCTACCGGGGCAACTGGTTCGAGTGGCAGGACACCTACGTCAGCATCGTGACGGAAGTCGAATCCGACGTAGCCGGCACATTCTTCCTCGATTTCTCGAACGTCCCAAACCCCACGGATGGCGACGAGAGCAGCGTAAAATACAGCATCACGGAGCCCTACGACCCGTCGGTTGGCGTCGGCGTGTTCCGTCGGCACAGCCCCCTCCAATCGCGCTGGGTTCGCTGCCGCTACATCAACGGCACGACTGCACAGACCTCGTTCGCCATCGACACGGCATTTACCGTGACATCCGCGCCCGATGTGATGGAACCCCTCGCGTCGACGCCACGCGACGAATACCTCGTCGGCCACGAGAAGTCCTTCCCCTTCAGCAAGGACGAGACGGACGTCTACGCGCCCATCATGCGAACGGGGAACTCGCTTCGCAACCATGTCACGGGCATCGACGCCGAAGTCCCCATCCGCCCGCTCGACACGATGCGCGTTGGGCAGGGCACGGCGACCGCCTCGACCGCAGTTCCCATCCCCTCCGCGGGCGCGGGCCTCGCGAACAGGAAGACCGTCGAGTTCAGCAACCACAGCAACACCGTCAACATCTACTACGGCCCCAACGCCACGGTCACGACCGGCACAGGCAAACTCCTGCGGCCCGGCGCCGACACGGTCCTCGAAGTGAGCGAGGCTGTTGATTTCTACTGGATCGCGCAGGACGCCGGCGGCGCAACATCGACCTCCATTGAGGCAGGCTCGACCACAGGTGGCACTGGGACGTCGACGGGCAATCTTCTCGCCAGCGACGATGCCCGCGCCAACCTCGCGCCCGCGCAGACCGGCGAAGTCGGCGGCTTCACCTACACGAAGACCCTGACCGACATCAACACCCTTCGCATCGGCGTCGAGGCGCGCAGGTCTCCAGCACTGGCGACACAATCCGTGACACACGTCGAGACGCAGTCGGGCACGACAGCAGCCGCTACAAGCGTAAGCTCCGCACCCATGGCGGGCGGCACGGACCTTCTCTACATTGTCTCCGTTGCTCGCGACGGCGCAAACACGATTTCGGGTGTCTCCGGCGGCGGCCTCACATACACCCAGGCCGTGGCCGACGTGGACACGGGCGGCTCGCGCCTTGACATCTGGTATGCCTACGGCAGTCCCTCGCTTGGGGCGGTGACGGCAACCATGTCGTCTTCCAAGCGCGCCACCATCAGCGTGAGCAGCTACCTCGGGGCCTCGCCAACCACCACCGTCCAAGATGCCGGCACCGGCGTCACGGGCACGAGCAATTCTCCGGTCACGGCCACCCTGAATAAGACGGAGAACGGTCTGTTCTACATGGCCGCGGTGCATGAGGGGGACACATTCACGCCGGGGGCGGGCTACACGAAGCGCGCCGAGGTCAACAACGGCGGCATCGACTTGGCCACGCAGAGCAAACTGGTCCTCGCAACCGGCACCGAATCTGCCGGCATGACGCTCCCCGTTTCCAAGAAGTGGGGGGCGGCCGGCATCACCATCACACCCGCACCCGCCGGCGACATTGAGTTCCTCCTTGAATTTGACGTCAACGGCGGCGGCTACACCAACGCCGGCACTCTGACATTCTCCACGACGACGGATGCCACCAAATACATCGACATCAGCGGCCCGCACCCCCTGACTGAGGCAACCATCAACCAGACCACAATCCGCGCCACGCGCACGGCCGCCGGCGTCGCCGATGGCCAGATTGACTACATGTTCCTCGAAATCAGCGAGGGTGACGACGACACCGCGGTTCGCATCAGCTACGCGGAGGTTGCCGACAGTGCCTACCCGTAAAATCTCCATCCAGGCACCCGACACGCAGGCCGGGCCGATAGACCTCGATGGCGACGATGCAGTTGAAATCACCGTCAGCGCCCCATCCGTCGGCTTCATCTCAATCCTGTGGGGAGATACCGGCGATTCGTGGTCGCGGGCCGACTACATCCCCGCCAAGGCCGGGAGCGATTATTGCATCGTCAAGTCTAAGCGGGCTCGCTACATCCAAGTCTTCGTGGGGGCTGAAAAGATTGGTGTCCCGTAGGCGCATCCGCACATCGTCCCCGGCAACTGTCGGCGGCGGCGGAGAAATCACGCCCGGCGACGCCCTCGTTGAGGTCGGCCCGTCCTTCGGGCAGGGCTCCGGTAGCGACAACACGACATTCGATGCGACCGGTGCGATCGACCTCGACTACATTGAGATGACGGCACCCCTTGCGGCACTCGCATCCCTCGGGCACGAGGCCGACATCGAAGGCGACCTCCCGACCTCCGCGCTCGCGGCGCTCGACTTGGACAGTCTCGAGTTGGACGGTGCGCTCTCCGCGCAAGCCACGCTCGGCCTGACATCCGACATCGAGGCAGACCTGCCCCTCGCCGCACTTGCTGCGGTCAACGTCGGTGAGATAGAGGCGGAGGCCCCGGTCGCCGCACTCGCCGCGACGGCACTCACCGCCGACATTGAGGGAGACCTCCCGACCGCGGCGCAGGGCACACTTGGCCTCACGGCGGACATCGAGGGGGACTTGCCCACGGCCGCTCTCGGCACAGTGGCGGGGACCGTCGACATCACGCAGACCATCCTCGCAACCGGCACAACCGTCTGGACTGCCCCGGCGGGCGTGACTTCGGTCACGGTCAGCCTGTGGGGTGCTGGTGGCGCTGGCGGTGACAATGGCCTCACCGGCGGCGGTGGTGGTGGCGGTGGCGAATACCGCTCCGGCACCGTGTCGGTCACGCCCGGCAACTCCTACAACGTCGTGGTCGGCGCAGGTGGCGCAGGCAGCGGCCCCGCATCTACATTTGACTCCACAGCCATCGTGGCCAACGGCGGCACCGTCGGCTCCAACGGCGGAACCACGACGCAGGGCGCAGGCGGCGCCGGCGGCAGTGGTGGCACAGGCTCGACCGGATTCAACGGCGGCACGGGCGGCGGAGGCGGCGCTGGCCAAACAAACGGTGGCGGCGGTGCGGGCGGTGCAGGTTCTGCCGGCGCTGGCAATGCCGGAGCCTCGAACCGCACGGAGGGCACCGGCGGCACCCCGGACGGCGGAGATGGCGGCATCGGTGCCTCCAGCCTCGTCGCTGC
>JBFJYU010000305.1:0-3779 GCA_041622435.1 Thermoplasmatota archaeon
AGTAGCCCTGCGCTAATCAGAATGGATGAGTGAATTTTGTACATGCAACCACCTGGCCCCCTATCCCTGGGGCCAGGGGCGCTAGTGCTTGCCAATATTATGGCTGTTGTGCCATCGAGGGTGGTGGGCCCGATCGACCCGGCTCGATCCTAGATGCAGTACGAGCCGAAGATGGGCCTGCAGAAGTCATCCACAGCCACGTAAAACGCGGTGGCGGCGGGCAGAACCACGCAGCCCGGCGGCTCGCACGTCAGCAAGTCGACGGCCCGGTCAAACGAGTAGACGACGACGAATTCGCCGGTAGCCGTCTGCGCGGTCAGGTACGACGTGCTGATCGACGCCAGGTTGACGGCATGGGTCGTCGGCGTTTGGACGAGGATGGCCGTCCCGCCGAGCAGCGGGTTGCCAACGGGCTGGAGGCAGCCGCTGGTGCACACGTCAATCATGGCGTCGGCGACGCTGAAGAACTGGCCGACGCTGACGAGGGCCGTCGTTGCGCCAGAGATGACCTCCACCGTCTGCACGCGGCAGGCGCTCTGGCTGCTGGCGGCGGCGCTGATGGCGACGCCGTTGCTGGCCTGGACGAGCGGTCCGAGCCCAAAGCCGGGCCCTCCGCTGGCTGCCGGCGTGGCGACGGATCCGAGCGCGTTACAAACGGGTTCGGTTGCCCCCTCGTCGGCGGCTATGGCGGGTACGGCAAGGATGGCCGTTGCAAGCGTTGCGAAGAGGATTCTCCCCAGCATGTCATCACCACCTGGAGCGGCGGTGCCGCCCAGATCAGCGCCTCATGCACGGACCCCCTCGTAAACCCTGGGGGCCCAAAGCGACTGCGCCGACCAGTGGTTATTAGAAGGTTCTGGATAAGAAGTGCACAACGTGGCCCCCTTTGGTTTCCGGGTTCAGCACCGGAAAGCCCCGTTGCCAAAGCAGGGGTCAACATGCGGCGGCCCGCGGCCGGGTGCAGCCGGGTGCGGCCGGTTGCCACCCACCTCGGCCCGCCACCGGCGGCCACGTGCCACCTGCGACTGGCCGTTGGCCCCGCACGCCAGGCTGCTTGACGCCGGCCGGTCAGCCCGCAGCGCCGCCACCCCCAACCCTTTAACGGGGGCCTGAGTCGGCCGCAATATGAACAAGGCAGACACAACCGTGCAGCTTGCGCCCGGCGACGTCGTGCGCTTCGACTACAGCCTCTGGGTCGAGGGCGAAAAGCACCTCTTTGAGACCTCCGTCGCCGAGAAGGCCCAGGAGGCCGGGATTTTCAACCCCGAGCGAACCTACCGCCCACTCACGGTCGTGCTCGGCCGCGGCGCCCTGATCCCCGGGCTCGAGAACCACATGCTCGAGCACGCCGCCATCGACCAGGAGCAGACGGTTGACATCGGCCCCGAGGAGGCGTACGGCCCCCGGGACCCCGCCAAGATCAAGGACGTGCCCATGGCCAAGTTCCGCAAGGAGAAGGTCCAGCCCGAACTTGGCATGCGCCTCAACCTCGAGGGCGAGCGCGGCACCATCGTGCGCATCGCCGGCGGCCGCGTGCGCGTCGACACCAACAACGAGCTCGCCGGCAAGAAGCTGCGCTACGAGTACGTCATGCGCGAAGTGCTGACCGACGATGACTCCAAGGTCGCCGCCGTGCTCGAGATGTTCTTCCCCCGCGGCGGACACAGCGTCGAACTCGGCGAAGACGCCATCACCGTCAACCTTCCCGAGCAGGTCAGCTTCGACCAGAACTGGATGATGGGCAAGTTCCGCGTCCTCCAAGACCTGCGACCCCTGGCTGGCGAGCGCGAAATCCGCTTCGTCGAGCGCTTCCCCTCGCAGCCCGCCATGCCTGCCCACGGCGAGCCCGGCCACGTCCACGACGACAGCGAGGAGTAGGCCCAAACGGCGGCGCGGGCGCGCTTCCGCAGGCGGCGGCCAGAGCGGGCGCCACGCCCCCAGCACCCGCCACAGCGGGGCACGCCGCTCGGCCGGCCTCGCCGGCCGCCCCCACCGCCCCGGCCCGACCTCCTGTTGCGCCCCGGTGCGCTTTTATGAACCCCCCTCTTGGCCGCGAAACGAGAGGAGCGCGCGTGACGAAGACGGAATTCCAGGCGATCGTCGTCGGTGGTGGAATGGCGGGCAGTGCTGCCGCCATCCGCCTCGCCCAGCAGGATGTAGACGTGCTGTTGGTTGAGCGCGCCGAAGAGGGTGGCGCAAAGAACCTGTCCGGCGGCGTGCTGTGGGGAGACGATCTCTCGCGCATCCTGCCTGACTGGAAGCAGCAGATGCCGCTGGAGCGGCCCATCACGAACAAGAAAGTCGGCCTACTGGGCGCCAAGACGGCGTTCTCGGTCGACTTCCACGACGAGGGCCTGAAGGACGACACCATCGGCTACTCGGTCCTGCGGGCCCGCACGGACAAGTGGCTCATGGAGCAGGCCAAGGCCGCCGGCGCAACGGTGGTCAGCGGCGTCAACGTCGAAGGCCTGCACAAGGTCAACGGCAAGATCGTCGGCGTCGAGCAGGGCGGCGAGGTCACCCGCGCGCCCGTCACCATCGTGGCCGACGGCGCCAACAGCCGCCTGACCCTGGACGCGGACCTGCGCCATGGCCGCAAGAAGCTCGACTCGCACCATTACGCCCTCGGCGTCAAGGAAGTTCTCAAGCTCGACAAGTCGACGCTGGAGGACCGCTTCCTGATCGGGCCCAACGGCGGCATGGCCGGCGAATACGTCATCGGACGCGACGACGGCATCATGGCCGGCGGTTTCCTCTACACCAACAAGGACACGCTCAGCCTGGGCGTCGTCATCAACCTCCCCAGCCTGAAGAACAACCCCGAGAAGACCAGCCATGACCTGGTCGAGGAGTTCAGGCTCCACCCGCACATCCAGCACCTGACCAAGGACGCCGAGCTCGTGGAGTACGGCGCCCACCTGGTGCCCGAGGGCGGCTACCAAGCGCTCGGCGAACTGTCCGCCGACGGCGCGATGGTCATCGGCGACGCCGCCGGCTTCTGCTTCAGCAACGGTATCGTCATCCAGGGGATGAACTACGCCGTCAAGAGCGGCATCCTAGCCGCCGACGCCGCCGTGCACGCCCTGGAGCGCCAGGACGCCAGCCGCGTCACCCTTAGCCGCTACGATAAGCTCCTGGAGAAGGAGGGCGTCATCGGCGACTTCAAGCGCTTCCAGAACACGAACAAGTTCCTCTGGAACCCCCGCATGTTCACGAAGTACCCCGACCTGGTGGCCAACATGTTCCGCAACATCCTCACCGTCGACGGCGACAAGAAGAAGATGAAGAGCCACTTCTTCGACGCCGTGAAGAAGACCGGCGTGACCAAGCGCGAACTCGCCGCCGACGCCATGAGTGCGGGGGTGAACCTGTGAGCGACGCCCCCCCGGCCAAGCTTCCGGTGGTCAACATCAAGGCGCGCCTTGGCTCGACCAAGTACGTCACCGACGCCCACGAATTCGCCCACATCACCGTCGACCCCGACGTGTGCGACACGTGCGACCACCACATGTGCATGCAGGCATGCCCGGCCCAGTGCTTCGAATTCGTCGAGAAGCGCATGCAGTTCACGTACGAGGACTGCGTCGAATGCGGCACCTGTGACATCGTGTGCACGCCGGGTTCGGTACAATGGTACAACCCGCGCGGCAACTACGGCGTGAACTACAAGTACGGTTGAAAGTCGCGCAGCGACTTTCAATCGCCTGAGCCGCGCAGCGGCGAGGGAGACCCTGTTGTACGCAGCGCAGCTGCGTGCAATAGGGGAGGTACTGCGCAGC
>JBFJYU010000306.1:0-3759 GCA_041622435.1 Thermoplasmatota archaeon
CCAGGCTGCGGGGTCAGAGTACTGCGTGTCGCCGCCGGGGCCGCGCTGCAGGCCAGAGCCTTCGGCGTGGCCGCCCGTGACGTGCCCAGCGGGGTTGTTGGCGGGGACGCCGCCTTCGGTGTCGCCGTTGGTCTCGCGCCAGAACTCGGGCGTTGAGGTGTCATTGGTGTAGATGTAGCAGCGGCCACCGGTGGCCGGGTTGTCGACCGGCGTCGCCGACGGGTGAGCGGCGCCCAGGGGGGCGAGCATCAGCAGGGCCAGGAAGGCCGTGGTCAGAGCCAGCTTGATGTTCATGGGGTTTACTCCGATGGGCCGTAGCCCAACTGGGTGAAGCAGCACAGGGTGCCTCAAAACCCTTGTGCAGAGTTCGAACGTTTGATTTTCGGCAAGGCGTTTCCGTCCTGGTCGGAAGTCGAACGTTCGAAAAACGATAAATGCTCGATGGCGTGGTTGCACCGCATGAAAGGTACGCGCGCCGTCGCCGCGGCCCTGGCGATTGCAACGCTGACGACGCTCGTGGCGCCCACGGCCAACGCCCACCCAGGCGGACCGCCAAGCGGCCAGGGGTGGCAGCGTTCCGTGGAGGACTGCCTCGATGACTACGGCTTCCACGCCGACAACCTCAGCGAGCACGGCCACGACCTGGTGTCCCTGTACTCCAAGGACGCCGTCATCGACGGCAAGGATGTCGTGGCGTTCTTCCTCACCATGAGCGGCGCCAACAAGGGCAGCCTCCAGGACTACACTCGCCGCGAGACCATCGACTTCGACGCCGACGGCACCCGGTTCTCAACCACCATCGAGACCACCGACGACGAATCCTTCACGGTGGTCGCGGGCCTCACGCCAGCCACCATCAACGTGCGGATCCCCAACGCCTACCACGTCGACGGCGGCGAGCGCGTCGATGATGGCCCCGACGGCGAGGAGCGCGTCGCCGTGGAGCTTGGCTACACGCACGCTCAACTCGGCGTCGTCGCCGGCAGCCGCATCTCCGGCTGGGAAGTGCGGGGCATCTACCAGGACGGCGGCTGGGTCACGGCGGACACGATGCCAAGTTCCTGTCCCGCGGACAACGTCCGCTTTGTCTCCAGCGGTTACACCGTGGACCCGAGGCCGCCGGCCATCGCAGCCAACGTCGCCTCCAGCGAACTCCACCCCGGCCGCACGATCGACTTTGCGGCGACGGTCGCCCCCGGTGCCGGCACGCCTGGGCTCCCCGCATGGGATTTCGGGGACGGCAACACCGCCTCCGGTGCCACGGTCGGCCACCAGTACGCATCGGCCGGCACCTACACGGTCACAACGTCGGTCACAGACAGCCTGGGGCTGGCCGCGAGCAACAGCGTCACCGTGACCATCGTCGATGCGCCGCCCAGCCCGAAGTTCACGTTCGCCCCAACGAGCCCGCAGCCCGGCGAAACGGTGACGTTCACCGACGAGTCCACGTTCAGCGGCGCGGCGGCGACGTATCATTGGACCTTCGGGGACGGCGCCACCAGCAGCGAGCGCAACCCCACCCAAGCCTACTCGACGGCGGGGCTCAAGACGGTCCAGCTCAAGGTCACCGACGACGGCGGCCGCTCGCAGACGCGCACGGCGTTCATCAAGGTCCGGGAGGCCGGCGCCCCGCCATCGTCCGACACGAGCGCGCCCACAGCGGCCTTCGCCTCCAGCCCGGCGGCGCCCAAGGCCGGCCAAGCGGTGACGTTTGCCGACCTATCCAGCGACGACACCGGGGTGGTTGCCTGGGCCTGGAGCTTCGGCGACGGCGGCACGAGCAGCCAGCAGAACCCGAGCCACACCTACGCCCAGGCGGGCGTTTACGAGGTCGAGCTGACCGTCGCCGACGCGGCGGGGCAACAAACGGCCGTCAGCAAGAACGTGCAAGTGGCGGCCAGCGGCGGCCCCGCCGCCAGCAACCCGACGCCCAAGGCATTGTTCACCGCGCAGCCCAGCCTGGCGCGCGTCGGCGACATCGTCACGTTCACCGACCAGAGCACCGACGACGGTGCCATCACCGCGTGGGCGTGGACCTTTGGCGACGGCCAAACCAGTGACAGGCCCAACCCGCGGCACCAGTACGCGGAGCCCGGCAGCTACCAGGTGCGCCTGATCGTCACGGACGACCAAGGCGCCACGGGCGTGTTCTTCACGCCGGTTCGGGTCGTCGAGGAGGACAACGCGGCGGACCCCATCCAGTCGGTTGACCAAGAGTCGCCCGGCCTCGGCATCGTGGTGCTGGGCGTCCTGGCCGGCGCGGCCGTTGCCCTGCGGCGGAAGCCATGAGGGTCTTCGGCGGCACCCAAATCGGTGGGCCTGCGGGCGTCGCGGTTCTCGCGCTGGTCGCCTTGCTCCTCCTGGCCCCTCAGGCCGCCGCCCACGCGGTAGCCAGCGAGGTTTTCCCCGCCGGCGGCGCCTCGATTGCGGAGTCACCCGGAGAGATCTGGATCGTCTACACGCAAAAGGTCGATCCGCGCGCCAGCAGCCTCGAACTGCTCAACGCCGACGGCCAAGCCATTCCCCTGGGGGCCGTCCAGGACAGCGACAACAACCGCCGCGCCACGGCCGCCATCGAGGGGCAACTCGGGCCGGGTGGCTACATCGTCCGCTGGCAGGTGCTGAGTACCGTGGACGGCCACACCACCACGGGGTCCTGGAGCTTCGCCGTCGGCGGCGCGGAGGTTCCGACCGTTCCCCATGGCTCGGCCTCGGGATCGTTTCGCACCGACGCCGTGGTGGGCAAGAGCCTCGCCTACGCCGGCCTGGCGCTCGTGATCGGTTCCGTCGCGTTTGCCGTCTGGGTGCTTCAGGGCCGCGACATCGACGCCCGCCTGCCGGCTTGGCGGCGCTTGCTGGCCGCCGGAGCCGTCCTGCACTTGGCCGGCGTCACGATCTTCGCCGCGAGCCAAGTCGCCATGGCACCCGTTGACGCGGGCACCTATCTGTTCCAGACCAGCTTCGGACGCGGCGTCGCGCTGCGCCTGGCGCTCGCCGTGGGCATGGCCATCGCGGCCGTGGCCGTGGCCGTGGCCGCGGCGCGCCTCAACTGGAACGCCCGCCGCGTGAGCACCTTGGCCGGCGCGTTCGCCTTGGCGAGCGTGGTCACCAACGCCGCCTTCAGCCACACGGCGGAGTTCATCAAGCCCGCCGCGGCGGCCATCGCCATCGACGCCGTTCACCTCGTCGTCATCGGCGCGTGGGCTGGCGGCCTCGTTCCGCTGCTGGCCGCCCTGCGCAACCAGACCCCTGGGCTCGATGTCCCCCGCGTTGCCGAGCGGTTCAGCCAACTCGCCTTCGTCTCCATCCTCCTGGCAACCCTGACCGGGGTCGTCATGGCCGGCGGCATCATCGGCTGGAGCGTCCCCGCGTGGTTTGCGGGTCGCTACGGCGCCGTGCTCGGCGTCAAGGTCGCGCTCGTCCTCGCCGGCATGGGAACCCTGGGCGCCCTGAACCGGTTGCGCCACGTCAAGCAGACGACCCCCCGGGGCCCGTCCCCGTCCCGGCCAGGCGCCGAGCGCCGTTTTCGCCGCAGCGTCGGCAGCGAGGTGGCCATCGCCGCCGCCGTCTTCCTGCTGGCCGGAGCCCTCACCAACCTGACTCCCTCCGACGCACAGCCCACCCTGGAAGGCCCTGCGCTGCCGCCTGAGGCGTTGTTCCAGGCGCTGGAAGGCGAGCGCGCCGGCTTCCACGTCAACATCGACCCAGGGCCCCGGGTGGCCGGCAACTCCACCTACGGCGTGCATGCCTACGACCTCG
>JBFJYU010000307.1:0-3757 GCA_041622435.1 Thermoplasmatota archaeon
CCGATCTTGCCGCCCTCCTTGAGCGTCTCCTCGGCGCCGTCCAGCAGCTTGTGGTACGGCAGGATCAGGTGGGCCCGGTCGGAGAGCCACAGCTTGAGCTTGAGGCCCCGCGCCTCCAACTGTTGCACCTCATCGAAGAGGACCTGGGGGTCCACGACGCAGCCGTTGCCGATGATTCCGGTCTTGCCGGAAACCAGGCCGGAAGGAAGCAGGTGCAGTTTGTAGACATCCTCGCCGACCACGATCGTGTGGCCGGCGTTGTTGCCGCCCTGGAACCGCACAACGTGCTGAACGCGCTCGGCGAGGTAGTCGACGACCTTGCCCTTGCCCTCGTCGCCCCACTGGGATCCAACGACTGCGGTGACGGCCATTGGGCGCGCGAGATGGGTCTTCTTGATAAGGGCTGGCCCGGCCTTGGGCGTGGGCCCCGGACGCCGGCCCGGACGGGCCCGTGGGCACCTACGCCAGCCACGCCAGGGGATCCCTGCGCAGGACCACGCTCGCGCGCCCAAGCGTTACCCGCACGTCGTGCCCCTGCAACACGACCGCCTCGCTTGGCACCCGGATCTGCCAAGGCCCGCGAGCCATCATCCACAGACCCCCTTGACGAGTAACGTTCAATTCCTCAAAAATACCGTCCGAGCGACCCTTGGACAACACCCTGACCCAGCGGTCAAGCGCCAGCCAATAGGCGGCGAGGGCGGCGGCCCCGACAGCCACGAACGAAAGGAAGAACGCCAAGCCCACCAAGTCCTCGCGCCAGGGCTCCGGGCCAGTGACCATGCCAAACACAATGGCGGCTGCCGCAAGGGCGAGGGCGACCAATAGGATGCGGCGCGGGGCATCGCGCAAGCCGAGTACCTTCAGCGCCCGCGCCTCGCGCAACAGCCACTGCCAATCGGAGCGGTGGATTTGCCAAGCGCCATCCCGCGCCATGGCGGTCTCAGACCCGCAGCGTCCGATTACGATTGCCGACGTTGATTCGCAGGCGGCCGCGGGGCGGTCACGCCGAGCAAGAACCGGCCCGCCCGAAGCCGGGCGGTGCTCGGTTCCGCGTCTAGGGATACGCCGCGCAGGCAAGAAGCAAGGACTCCAGGCTACTCTCGTCGACCGCGAGCGCCTGAGTATGGCAGTCGCCGCCGACCTGATTGGAGGCATTTCCGAGGCCGGATGCCGCAGTGCAACCGGTCGCGGCCGCCCAGCCACCCTGGGTATACCCCCAGGAATGGTCAGCGCCGCGGTGGGCGCTGCCACAATCCTGGCCAACTTCGTTGCTGGCGTTGCCAGCGGCGCTGACCGCCGCGCATCCGCGGCCTTCTGCGGGCCCGCCGTTGTCGTACACGGAAGCGTTGCCGCCCTGGGCAGCCGCGCAATCCTGCTCTACTTGATTCGATGCGTTGCCGGTGCCGGCCAGCGCGTAGCAACCGGCTGCGGTCGCCTCGCCCGAGCCATCGCTTGCGAAGAAGATAATGTAGTCGCCATAGGATTGGCGCCCGCCTTGTGCCGATGCGCAGTCGCCACCCACTGAGTTGCTTGCGTTGCCATCGCCACTGGCCGCCGCGCAGCCGCGAGCGTGGGCGTTGTGCCCGGTGTCCTCATACCATGGACGGCTGGCGTGTGCCCGAGCGCAGTCGCCCGCAACGGTGTTGGACGCGTTGCCCGACCCGCTGGCGGCCACACACCCCACGGCGTGGCCATCGGCGGAGTCGCTGCGCTCCCAGGTCGAAATGCCTGATTGCGCGACGCTGCAATCGCCTCCCACGGAATTCGACGCGTGGCCGGTGCCGCTGGCCGCCGTGCACCCCACGGCCTTGCCTTCGGCACTCCCGCCCCCGGCAAAGCCGCCGCTGCCTTGCGCTTGTCCACAGTTACCGCCGACATCGTTGCCGGCATTTCCCGTGCCGCTGGCGGCGACGCAGGCGCCACCTTCGCCACGCCCACCATCGCCCTCCCAATGGGCCCCGTCCGCGTATCCGCCGGCACAGTCGCCGTTGACGTTGTTGGCGGCGTTGCCTGTGCCGCTGAGCGCCACGCAGCCCACGGCGGTGCCGCTGCGCGAGGCTCTCTCGAAGAGCCGGGCACCCTCCCCTTGGCCGACGCCACAGTTGCCTGCAACCTGGTTGTTTGCGTTTCCGGTGCCGCTAATTGCCACGCAGCCAACGCTGTGGGCGGCATCGTCGGCGACGGCGCACTCGCCATCGGCTTCGTTGGATGCGTCGCCGGTACCACTGATCGCGATGCAGTCCATCTCCACGCCGACGATGCGGTCACCGCCATCGCAGGCCCCCGTTGCGGTACCCGTGGCACTCACGGCCACGCCCCCGCAGGCGTCACCCACCTGGACATCTACTTCTTCGCATGCCGCCACAGGGGCAGACGAAAAAAACGAAAATAATAGCACTGCCACTAACCACACACCCTTCATGATAACCTCGACAGCAAGGGGCCGGCACCGTCAAAAGCGCTTGCTCGCCCGGGAAGCAGCGTCCTGGGCCGGGCGCCTTAGCCCCTAGGCGGCGGCCCGCGCGCCGGCGCGGATCACTTCTTGGCGGTCACGACCACCATGATCTCGCCGCTGCGGGTCTTGGATTGGATCTTCTCCGAGCTCTCGCCGCCGTCCCAGTCGCCGACCGTGTACTCCACCAGCGCCTCGTAGCGGAGCTTGTGCGTTCCGGCGTTTTTGGCCTTTATTTTCTGCGAGATGGTGATCCAGGCTTCATCCTTGAGCACCGGTCGATCGTGGAAGACCTCCTCAACCGGCTTGGGCTCTTCGTTGTCCATGGACGACTCGAGCCGGATGCGGTAGGTCTCCCGGCCGTGTCCAGCCTCCACAAACTTGGCGGGGAACTTGACGACGATCGTCTGGCCCGCCATGGCCTCGATTCGCGGCGGCGCCTCGTTCTTGAGCTGGATGTCGCCCTCAACGTGCGCGCGGGCAACTAGGACCTCGATGGGTTTTGGGCCAAGCATGTCAGTTCCCACAGGCGCCCATCGGTGGATGAACCTTCTCCGCCCGCATCGGGACCGGTCCGTCCCCGACCCGGTCTGGTGCGGTAGGGCGCGTGCTGTGCCAGTCGCCCATGCCACGCGGCCGCTACGGCGACGCCTTGCCGCGCACCGTGATTTCCTTGATGTCGCTGGCCTCGCCTTGCTCAACCATGGCCAGGACGGCGTGGGCCACGTCCTCGGGCGCCAGCGCATCCTTGAACGAGCTGGGCGGCCCCCAGGAGTCGAAGAAATGCGTGGCCGTGTAGCCCGGAGCCACGATGCCCACCTTGATACCCTGGGCCGCGACCTCCTGCCGAACGCATTCCGTGAAGCCCCGGAGGCCGAACTTGGCGGCCGCGTAAAGGCTCCAGCCGGCCCGGCCGAAATAGGCGAGGCCCGACGCGATCTGGACCACCTGGCCGCCGCCGCGCCGTCGCAGCACCTTCACCGCCGATTGTGTCAGCATGTACGGCGCACGCAGGTTGAGCGCCATCTGGGCGTCGAACTCCTCGTCGGAGACATCTTGGATCGCCGCCACGCGGCCGCTGCCCGCGTTGTTGACGAGGATGTCAAAGCCGTCGAATTGCGACACGGCCGTCATCACCACGGCGTCGAGGCCGTCGTACGTGGCGAGATCCGCCACCAGAACGACCACCTTGGGGCTGCCCGCAGCGCGGCACCGCTCGGCGACCGCGTCCAACAGGTCCTGGCTCCGCGCCACCAGAAGCAGCCGCGCGCCGCGGGCGGCCAACGCGAGCGCCACAGCCTC
>JBFJYU010000308.1:0-3747 GCA_041622435.1 Thermoplasmatota archaeon
GCCGTGACCAGCATCACGGCAATCCTGTGGACGCCGGCCGTGCTGCTGCTGGGCACCCAGTTGCTGTACGCCGACAGCGTTCGTGTGAGCCTGTCGTTTGCCGACGTGATGGCCATGGTGCTGGTCGTCATCACGATCCCTGTTTTGCTCGGGATCTTTGTTGCCAAGAAATGGCCCTCAGTGGCGGCTGCGGCCGATCGACCGTTTCGAATTGGCGGCGTGGTTTTTCTGGCGCTGCTCGTGGCAGCCGCGATCTTCCAGAACCGCGTTGGCTTCTGGGAGAAGGCGGCGCTCACCATTCCGGCTGCCTTGGTGCTCAACCTGACCGCCATGGGAGTCGGGTACCTGCTGGGCCGGTTGACTGATGGCGCCCGCCGCCGCAGCATTGTGATTGAAGTGGGGTTCCAGAATGGCACGTTTGGCATCGTGCTGGCTACCACGCAACTCGAATCCGCGACGGCGGCGCTGAGCCCGGCGTTTTACGCGTTGGCCATGTTTGCCACGGGCGGCCTGCTCGCGATGATGTGGGCCCGGCGCCAGCCCGATGAGGAGGCCGCGCTCCCGGCCGTGGCGCCAGCGGCCGGCTGACGCCGCCCGACCCCGGCGTTGCCAGGCGCCGGGTGCCGTGGGGGCCGAGGTACGGGCAAGAGCGGGGGCAAGGGCCCGGCCCAAACGCTTTTGTAAATCAAAACGACGGTTTCCTTTATGCGCATTTTGATGACCTTTGCCCTCGTTTTTGTCACATTGGCAGGTTGCGCCGGCGACGCGCCGGCGGATGAGGCCGAGGGCCTGGCGCCGCAAGAGATCCAGGTCGAAGACCGGCGATTCGGAGCCATCAGCGGGGTCGTCATCGACGAAACGATCCGACCCATCGTTGATGCCGCCGTTGCCATCAAGGGCGCTGATGGCCAAGAAACGACCGTGTCCTCCGATGAGATGGGTCGGTTCGTGCTGCGCGATCTTGATCCCGGCCTCTATTTCGTGTCCGCGGCGGCGGCGGGACACTTCGATGCCCAGCAATCCGTCGAGGTTGTCGCTGGCGCCGTGGCGCACCCGAAGATCATGCTTCAAGTCGACTTCACCCCGCAGCCGTTCCACGAAACGCTTGATTTCAACGGCATCCTGCGCGTCAGCGACTGGTATGGCACCTACACCCTGACGCTCCTGATGGGCAACACCGAGCTCTGCGAGTGCGAGTTTTACTTCGACGTGCCTGACACGGTCCACTCGATTCTTGTCGAAGGCTTCTGGGAACCCAAACTCGGCGACCCCGAGCACGAGTTGTATTTCGAACTGGAGACGCCCGAGCCGCTACAAACGCAGGCCGCCTACTCGACTTCGCCCTTCCACGGCGTGTATCCCCGCGAAGCGTTCGACCCCGCCGCCAAGGAATTCCTGGTGCGGGTCTCGTCTGGGCTGGGCGCCGACATTGACCAGGAATTCGAGGTGTTCGTGACCTTGTTCCACCTGGCTCCGCCGCCCCCGGGTTGGTCCATCGCCGCCGGTCCCGCCTAGTCGTGCATCGTCGGGCGGCCGGCAAGGCTAATGTTAGGCCAAGGAGTGTGCTACCTGTGGTGCGGGTCCCGAATCCAGTCGTCGCGCTGGCGTTGGTGCTAGCCATTCTCTTGTCCGGCTGTAGCCAAGACAGCGCAGGCGGCGAACATTCGCCGCCGCCCGTTACGGCCGTCACGCCCGATTTGGCCGACGTGCGCGGTGTCGTCGTGGACGAGGCCGTGCGCCCGGTCGCCAACGCGACCGTCGAATTGGCGGGGCACGGCCTGAACACGACCACTGACTCCCAGGGGGTTTTCCACTTCGATCGGTTGCCGCCGGGCCTCGCCACGGTCCGTGCTTCGGCGCCCGGCTTCCTGGCAAGCCAGGCAACCGTGGACCTCGTGGGCGGAAAGGTCGCGGCCGTCAAGGTTCTCCTGATGACCGATCCATCCATGGTCGGGTACCAGACGCTCCACCACTGGCAGGGCTTCATCGAGGTTTCGGGCAGCTTGGCCACCTTCGCCGTGGACCTGTTCGCCCAAGGCTTCCTCAACCAGTCCTTGTGCCAGTGCACGTTTTTCTTCACCATCGACGAGCAGCCGGCCGCATACGTGTACGAGGTCTACCTCGCGGAGAACCTTCCCGCCGGCCCGCTGGGCAATTCGTCCTACTACTGGGAGTTGATTGCCTCCGCCGCTGACAGCGAAATCGAGAGTGCGTACGATGAGATTCCCATCTATCAGGTCATCAACGGAACCGTGTTTCCGGAAGAGCGCGAGGAGATCACGGCGCGGGTGACGGGGCCGGCGCTCTGGCCCAGTTTCCAGCAGGAGTACGACCTGTTCGTCACCGTGTTCTACCGCGTGCCGCCGCCCGACGGCTGGCGGGCCGCAACCGTCGAGTAGCCGGCGCGCCGCCAGCGCTGGAAAAGTATTTTCCACGCTGGCAAATCTAACCTCTTCTAGCCGGCTTCGACTGGTCCGGACCGACCCGTAGCCGCGAGCAGGCCCCTCCGGGCCGCCACGGTTAGACAAAAGGACTACGTTGCTTATGCCGGTTCGTGCGGTGAAGGAAGCATGAATCCTGGACCCAATCGGCTCATCACAGTCGTCATCGTTGCGTCGCTGCTGGCGGGTTGCAGCAGTTCGTCAACGCCCGAGGCGCAGGAGATCGTCGTTGAATCGACCGATCCGGTTGTCAGCGGCGACGAGCCACCCCCGCCGGAGCCGCCCCGCAAGGGCCAACGCGGCCACTTGGCAGGCTTCGTGGTGGATGATTCGCTGCGCCCCATTCCCGGCGCCGTTGTGACGTTACCCGGTATCGATCTGACGGACGTGTCGGATCGCGACGGCTCCTTCGCGTTCGCCGACCTGCTGCCGGGGCCCTATTTGGTGCGCGCCAATTACACCGGCCATCAGCCGCTGGAGTCGATCATCAAGATCAACGCGGATGAGTTCACGCGCGTGAAGGTGGTGCTCAAGCGCATTCCGCCCCCGGAGCCCTACCATGAGACGTTCAAGTTCGCCGGCTTCTCGTCCTTGACTGCCCACACGCTGATTCCCCGCGTCTATGCGCCAGCGGGCGCCCGTAACGACATTGATGTCGGTTTGGAATTGGAGGCGTTGGTGCTGGAGGCAATCATGGATCCGTATGGTGGCTTCGACGCCGGCGTCGGCGCGGCCAACAGTTTCGAGTACCAGATCTCCGACAGCCAATCAAACGCCCGATTCCGGTCCGGCAGCTTGCCCAATCCATTGCACGTCGTCATTGACGACAATTTCTTCCCGGTCAATCACACCTCGTTCGAGATCTTCGTCGTGCCGGAGTCGTTCCCCTTGCCCGAGAGCAACAAGGATTACGAGGTGTTCGTGACGGCCTTCTACCGGGCGCCGCCGCCCCAGGGTTGGAGTTTCCTCGCGGGTGATGGGGAGTGAACCCCGCCGCATTGTCGGCGACCTGCGTGCTTGCCCTTGTCTTGGCCGGTTGCAGCGACGCGCCTGCGCCTGCCGACGAGATTCTGCTGGAGTCGGGCGGCGACGGCGCCGACACGCTGACGGGCGGCGAGGCGCCCACCGAGCAGCCGCCGCAGGCCGGCCAGCGGGGCTATGTGGCGGGCCATGTGGTCAATGACGCGCTGTATCCCGTTGAAGGGGCGACGGTGGACCTGCCCGGCATGGATGACACGGCGACGACGCTGGAGGATGGCGCGTTTTCATTCGCCGATCTGTGGCCGGGCCCCTACCGCGTGACCGC
>JBFJYU010000309.1:0-3745 GCA_041622435.1 Thermoplasmatota archaeon
GTTGAAGCCTGCCCGGCTACGCCTTGGCAGCCTTCCGCGTCCCACGGGCCGAGCAAGTCGGCCCGCGATCATCGTTGAAGCCTGCCCGGCTACGCCTTGGCAGCCTTCCGCGTCCCACGGGCCGAGCAAGTCGGCCCGCGATCATCGTTGAAGCCTGCCCGGCTACGCCTTGGCAGCCTTCAACGCCTCACGCAGCACGTCCATGGCGCCGTCGACCTGCTCGGTCGTCACGTTAAGGCTCGGGATGAACCGGATGCCGCCCTTGCCGCAACCGAGCAGGATCAGGCCGCGCTTCCACGCCGCCTCTTCCACCTTGTCGCGCAGCTTGGCGTTGGCCTTGCCAGCGTCGTTGGTAAAGTCGATGGCGCGCATCAGGCCGAGGCCGCGGGCGTCACCGATGGACGGGAACTCGTCCTGCAACTCCTCCAGGCGCTGGCCCAAGTGCTCGCCGACGCGCGCCGAGTTGGTGACCAGGTCCTCCTCCTCCAGAACATCTAGCGTGGCCAGGCTGGCGGCGCAGGAGACCAGGTTGCCGCCGTACGTGTTGGAGTGGACGCCCTTGGACTCGAAGTCCAGGTCGGCCCGCACGACGGTGGCGCCGATGGGCATGCCGCTGCCCATGGCCTTGGCGATGCATACGATGTCGGCCTCGACACCGAAATGGTTCGAGCCGAACCACTTGCCGGTGCGGCCGAACCCGGTCTGCACCTCGTCGGCCACCAGCAGGATGCCGTGGTCGTCGCACAGCTTGCGCAGCATGCCGGGGAACATCGGCGGAGGAACGTGGTACCCGCCCTCGCCCTGCACGGGCTCCCAGAAGAGGGCCGCGGCGTCCTGCGGGGGCAGCTTGGTCTCAAGCAGGAATTCCAGGGCGTCGATGGCGCGGTTGGACAGTTCCTCGGGCTCCTCGTAGCCGTTGATGCCCCACATGTTGCGGAAGGGAGCCGGGAAGGGCGTGTGGTGGACGCCGGGCATGGTGGGGCCGCTCAGGCTCTGCTGGATGGCCTTGCTGGCCGTCAGGCTGAGGGCTCCCATGGTGCGGCCGTGGAAGGCGCCCTGGAATGCGATGAACTGGCGGCGGCCCTCGTGGTTGCGGGCGAACTTGAAGGCCGCCTCGTTGGCTTCGGCGCCGCTCTGGCAGAAGAAGGCCTTGGAGGCGCCGTCGATGGGGACCATGCCGGTGAGGCGGCGGGCCAGTTCGGCTTGGGCGTCGTAATAAAAGTCGGTGCCGGCAAAGTGCATCAGGTCGGCGGCCTGCTTCTGGATGGCGGCCACGACGCGGGGGTGGCAGTGGCCGACGTTGAGCACACCGATGCCGGCGGCAAAGTCCAGCATGACGTTGCCGTCAACGTCCTGGATGACCACGCCGCGGCCGATGCGCGCCGTCACGGGCGCCGTCTTGGTCGTGGTGGTCAGGTACTTGGTGTCCTTTTTGACGATCTTCTTGGCCTCGGGGCCGGGGATCGAGGTGTGTAGAATGGGGCGCGGTTCGCGCCCGGTGATCTGTTGTTCTACGAGTGTGCCGTTGCTCCTCTTGGTGGACATGATGGTTCCTCCGGATTTCGTAACCCCCACTCGGGGCCCTGGGCCAAAACCCTTGTCGTTAAGGGTAGATGGGATGCTACGATATTCGTAGCGGGATTGTGTCTTCGCGGGTTCAACGGGGCCTGTCACCCCGGACCCAGCAGCGCGTCCATGGCCAGGTCCTTCAAGGACCGGTGGGCATTTTCGGGGCGCAGGGGACAAGCCGGGCACGCCGGCTGGGAACTGCAGCACGCCATCTTGCGCCGCCACTGCTCCTTGCTGTCCACGGCCGGCCCAGCCAGGCGCCCGTCTTGACGGTTGCCGTCGGGACCGCGCGCTCAGTGTTCGCGCAGGATCAGTCGGCTGCGCGTGGCACTGACACCTGGCAGTTCCCGCACCCGGTCGATGAAGGCGTTCAGGTCGCCCAAGTTGGCCAGGTCGGTCACGATCACCAGATCCTGCTCGCCCGTGACTTCCCAGACCGCCTCGACGCCTTCCCATGCCCGCACCGACGCGCCGAGGCCGCTGGCCTCCACGTTGGACTCCACCGCCACCTCGACGATGGCCTTGATGTTAGCGCCGGCGGTGCGGATCGTGAAGCTGCGAATCACGCCCGACTCGGACAGGCGCTTGACGCGCGCGCGGACCGTCCCTTCGCTGGTTCCAACATGACGCGCGAGGTCCGTAAACGACGCGCGGGCGTTCTCCCGCAACAGCACCAGCAGCCGGCGGTCCAGGTCGTCCAAGGGCACCGCCGGAGGTCATGGCCGCAGGCTACTTGGCCCCTTTGAAGCGCATCGGGCCCGCTGCCGCCGGCGTTCCCCGTGGCGCTGCCTGCGGCCCTCCTCGCCAGAATGCCTAAACGAACCGCTCGAGTCGCGCCGAACATGCACCTGCGCACGCTCCTGGGAATCCTGGCCGTGACCGCCACCGCGCTGGCCGGCTGCCTCAACGGGGACGACCCCGCGACCACCCAATGCCCGACCGGTCCCTTCGACCGCGAAGGCGTGCGCCTGACGGCGCCCGAGGTTGATCCGATCCAGCCGGATGCGGACCCGTGGTCGCCGGAAGCCACCAACGTGCGCACGTGCAGCCTGCCTGCCATCGGATGGCACCCGCTGCGGGGCGACCCCGCCGACGCCGAAGGCGCCGACCCCCACAACTACCTGGGCGAGATCGACTTCCGCGGCGACCTGAACCTGGGAGCCGTGGCTGTCCTGGGCCGCGAGGAGGCCCCGATGGTGTACCTCCTGGACATCACCGACCGCGCCAACCCCGTGGTCTTGTCGACCATCACCCAGGCGGCCACCTACAACGTGGATGTCAAGATCAGCGACGACGGCGACTACCTGTTCGTGGCCAGCCAAAACCTGCCCACGGACGTGCCCGAGGGCTTCCCGGAGGCCCCCGCCGGCCTGAGCACCCCCACCGGCTTCACCATCTACGACATCAGCGACCGCGCCGCCCCCGCGTTCGTGCAGACGGTCGCCAGCGTCGACGACCTGGGCTGCCACATGCTGAGCCACGAAATCATCGACGACACCGACGTCGTCTTCTGTGTGGGTCAACAGGTCCACGCCCACGGCCTGATTCGCAACACGGCGGGCCCCTGGGTCCATCTGGGCGCCTTCAGCTACATCGCCCCCGAAGGCAGCAACGCCATCCCCGGCGTCGGCTGCGTGAACGACAGCCTTTACCTGTCGATCGCTGGCGGCGGCGCCGCCAACGCCGTGCTGTGCAGCGGCCCCCACGACATGACCGTCCAGCGCGACCCCGTCGACGACCGCGTCTACATGACAGTCTCCCACTGGAACGAGGGCGTCTACGTCGTCGACACCACCGAGCCCGTCAACGAGGGCTTCACGACGCTCGGCCACTGGGCTGGCGAGGGCGCCACCTTCTACGGCGGCAACGTGCACACCGCCATGCTGTTCTGGGTCGGCGACCAGCGCTACCTCATCGCCAGCCCTGAGTACACGAGTCCAGGCAACGTCCCCAGCCTCTGGGTGCTGGACGCCAACGACCTGTCCGACCTGAAGCTCGTGGCCGAGTGGTACCACCCCGGCGAGTACGACAGCGAGGGGCTCTACATGACCACCCACCAGTGGCAAGTCGCCCCGACCGGCCCCAACGCCAGCATCGAGGACACCAAGATCTACCTCACCTACAACCACCACGGCATCTGGGCCCTGAGCCTCAAGGAGATCCTGGCCGGCCACAA
>JBFJYU010000310.1:0-3728 GCA_041622435.1 Thermoplasmatota archaeon
ACCACTTCCAGGATTACCCCTCGGACGCGGCGGCGGCGCACACGGTCCTCGCACAGGCCTGGCGGGACGCAACGATCGAGGATGTCAACCTTCACCTCGGGGGGGCCCAAAGCCGCACGACCCATGTCGCCCGGCTGCTGGAGCAGGGTTCCACCGCGGTCCTCGACGGCCTGTACGTGGTCGATGGCGAGCAGCGCACGGACCACTGGACCCGCGTGGACCACGCCGCGCCCGATGCCACCAGCCAGTCGCTCTACAAGGGCGTCCTGTCCGGCAAGAGCCGCGGCGCCTTCACGGGCAACGTCCTCGTTCGCCCGGGCTCCCGGGGCACGTCCGCGACGCAGGAGAACCGCAACCTGCTGCTATCCAGGGGTGCTCTGGCCCAGTCAACGCCCCAGATGGAGATCCACAACGATGACGTGCAGGCCCGCCACGGCAGCACCATCGGCCGCCTGGATGAGAACGCGTTGTTCTTCCTGCGCAGCCGCGGCATCGACGAGGGGCGCGCCCGATCCATGCTGACCCAGGCGTTTGCCGGCGAGGTCCTTGACCGCGTCGCCGTGCCCGCCGTGGAGGCAGCCATCCGGGACCGCATCGAGGCGTGGTTCCAGGAGCGTGAAGAATGACCCAGGCAGTGATCAATTACGACGTCGCCGCCGTGCGGCGCGACTTCCCGATCCTTGACCAGCAGATTCGGGGCCGGCCATTGGCCTACCTCGACAACGCGGCCACGACCCAGAAGCCGCGCGCGGTGCTGGAGGCCATCTCCCGTTACTACGAGCACGACAACGCCAACGTTCACCGCGGTGTGCATGCGCTAAGCGAGCGCGCCACGGCGGCTTACGAGGGCGCCCGGCGCAAGGTGGCCGAGTTCCTTGGTGCCAAGGAGCGCGAGATCGTGTTCGTTCGCGGCACCACCGAGGCCATCAACCTGGTGGCCAACACGTTTGTTCGCGAGCGCGTCGGCGCCGGCGACGAAATCATCGTGTCGGAAATGGAGCACCACTCCAACATCGTGCCGTGGCAGATGCTGTGCCAGCAAACCGGCGCCGTGCTCAAGGTAATCCCAATCACCGACGACGGCGAATTGGACATGGCGGCCTACGAGGCGCTGTTTGGCCCGGCGACCAAGTTTGTGAGCATCGTCCACGTCAGCAACGCCTTGGGAACCATCAATCCGGCCGCGCGCCTGGTTGAAATCGCCCACGCCCACGGCGTTCCGATCCTGTTGGACGGAGCACAGGCGACGGCCCACCTCAAGGTCAACGTCGCCGAATTGGGCGCGGATTTTTACACGCTAAGCGGCCACAAGATGTACGGCCCCACGGGCATCGGCGCCTTGTACGGCCGCGCCGAGCACCTGGAGGCGATGCCCCCGTACCAGGGCGGCGGCGACATGATCCGGTCCGTCAGCTTCCGCGGCACGCAGTACAATGAAATCCCGTACAAGTTCGAGGCGGGAACACCCAACATCGCCGGCGCCATCGGCCTCGGCGCCGCCATCGACTACCTGAACGAGGTGGGGCTGGACGCCATCGCGGCGCACGAGCACGACTTGCTGGAGTACGCGAGCGACCAGTTGGGCCGCCTGCCGGGCCTGCAGATCATCGGCACGGCAGCCAACAAGGCGGCCGTGGTGAGCTTCGTGCTCAAGAACATTCACCCCCACGACATCGGCACCCTCGTGGACCAGCACGGCGTTGCCATTCGCACCGGGCATCACTGCGCGCAGCCGGTCATGGAGCGCTTTGGAATCCCCGCCACGGCGCGGGCGAGCTTCGGGGCGTACAATACTCGCGCCGAGGTCGACGCGCTGGTCGCCGCCGTCAAGGACGTGCAGGAGATGTTCCAGTGAACGAAGACGTGCGGGAACTCTACCAGCAGGTCATCATGGATCACAACCGCAGCCCGCGCAACTTCCACCGCGTGGACGGCGCCAACCACACCGCCGACGGCCAGAACCCGTTGTGCGGCGACGTGATCACCCTGGACCTGCGCGTCGACGGCGACACCGTCGTAGACGCCGGCTTTGTGGGCAACGGTTGCGCCATCAGCAAAGCCAGCGCGTCCATGCTGACCGAGTCGATCCGGGGCCGCACGGTCAAGGAGGCGCACGCGTTGTACGAAAACTTCCACCGGCTTGTCACGCGCGACGGCCCCGCCGACGAGGCCGTGCTCGGCAAGCTGCGCGTCTTTGCCGGCGTCGGCGAATTCCCGGCACGCGTCAAGTGTGCCAGCCTCGCCTGGCGGACCCTCGAAGCCGCGCTCTCTGATTCGGCCGAACCGGTCACAACGGAGTAACCATGCTCAAGCCACCCGTCATGCTGCGCCGCAACGTCGATGTTATCCTCATCCCCGAGGGCCAAAAAGCCCAGCTTGCGATGGGAACGGCCGTCCTACTGACCCAGGCCTTGGGCGGTTCCTTCACGATTCAAACCAATGATGGCCGCAAGTACCGCCTGGCGGGCCGCGACGCCGACGCCATCGACGAACCGGTGCCGCAGGGCGCCGACGCGCAGGACGCGGACCCCTCAGAACTCACAAAGGAACAGGTGCAGGAGCTGGCTTGGGAGGCCATGAAGAAAGTGCACGACCCGGAGATTCCGATCAACATCGTGGACCTGGGCCTCGTTTACCGCCTCGATCTGCACAAGCGAGGCGACGGCCTGTACGTGGCCGACGCCGACATGACCCTGACCGCGCCCGGCTGCGGCATGGGCGATGTCATCGCCGCCGACGCCCGCAATGCCCTGGAGTCGGTTCCCGGCGTCGGGGCCGCCACGGTTCAGGTGGTCTTCACGCCGGTGTGGAACCCCAACGAGCGGCTCAGCGACGCCGCGAAGCTGCAGCTCGGTCTCCTATGAGCGAACTCTACCCCGAACGCATCATCCAGCATTACCGGGAACCCCAGCACTTCGGACCCCTGGCAAGTGCCACCCACCACGGCGAGGCCGTCAATCACCTCTGCGGCGACGAAATCAAGGTCCACCTGCGCGTCGCCGACGGCCGCGTCGAGGAAGCCACCTTCGAAGGCGTCGGCTGCGCCATCAGCCAAGCCGCAGCGAGTCTCCTCATGCAACAAATTCAAGGCGCTACCTTGGCGGACGTCCGCGACTTGAGCGAGGACACGATCGTGGAATTGCTCAGCGTCCCCCTCAGTCCGCGAAGGATGACGTGTGGGACTCTGGCCCTCGGCGCAACCCTGCACGCTGCCGGCTAGTTTCGACGCAAGACCCCCGCAGTTTAAATCCCGTCTCGGCCGAATCAAAGGCCATGGACCCCCGAATCCTGCTGGCGGCCCTCGCTGTGGCCGCCCTGTCTGGATGCCTCGGCGACGATGCCGAACCCGCCGATCTCGATGACGCCGCGCCCGCCGATAGCGCCGACGCGCGCCAGGAGCCGCAAGTCTACCACGCCGACAACGCCGACGGCCCCGTGCCGTACATGTTCCTGACCGCCGGCCCGACGGAATCCACGACCATCCGCGCCTATGAGAGCCTGGTTCCCGCTCGCCCCGAAACCCTCGGCGGCGTTCTCGTTGAGGCCACTTGGGACGCGCCGACGGCGATGGCCGGCGACTTGATCTTCGAGTTGTTCCAGGGTGAGGGTGGTTCCGGCGCCGAGCCGCTCAACATCACCCTGGCGGATGACGGCGGCGTGCTGCGCGCGCAGGTTCCTGCGGACGCCTGGACGGCTGGTGGTCTGGTGGCGCGCATCTCGGCCGAAGG
>JBFJYU010000311.1:0-3711 GCA_041622435.1 Thermoplasmatota archaeon
ACCATGCTCGCACTCATGGCCACCGACGCGCCGCTGGCCCCCGCGGACCTGCGCGCGTTGCTCAAGTACGCCGTGGATCGCAGCTTCAACCAGATCAGCGTCGATGGCGACGAATCCACCAATGACACCGCCATCCTGCTGGCCAATGGCCAGGCCGGCGGCGAGTCCTTGACCCGGGCCCACCCCGCCTGGCTGCCCCTGCGCGACGCCCTCACGGACCTCTGCCAGGAACTGGCCAAGCGGATCGTCGCCGACGGCGAAGGCGCCACCAGGCTTCTG
This sequence comes from Thermoplasmatota archaeon, assembly GCA_041622435.1. Lineage (GTDB taxonomy): Archaea > Thermoplasmatota > E2 > JACPAO01 > JAHFTW01 > JBFJVP01. Next base: position 280 of record JBFJYU010000311.1, read on the forward strand.
GAGGTCCGCGTCACCGGCGCCGCATCCGAGGCTGAGGCCCGCACAGCCGCTCGCGCCGTGGTGTCGTCCAACCTCGTCAAGGCGGCGCTGCACGGCGGCGATCCCAACTGGGGCCGCGTGGTGGCGGCCCTGGGCCAAAGCCGCGCCACCGTCGACACAGCGGCCGTCAGCCTTGTCATCGAAAGCAAGGCCGGCCGCGCCCAACTGCTGGCCGACGGCCAGCCCGTCAGCGGCGCCCTGGAGGCGGCCCGCCAAGCCCTCGTTTCCCCCGAAGTCACCTACCACCTCAACCTCGGCGCCGGCGACGGCGCAGCCAGCGCGTGGGGCTGCGACCTCACGGAAGACTACGTCTCATTCAACGCGGAGTACAGCACATGACCAGCGTCCTGAAGATTGGAGGAGCCCTGCTCGACGAGCCCGCAGCCCTGGATGCCCTGGCCGACGCCCTGACGGCGGCCGGCGGCGACTGGGTTTTGGTGCACGGAGGTGGGCCCCAACTCGACAAGGCGCTGGCCCAGCTCGGCGAAGTGACCGTCAAGGTCGCGGGTCTGCGCGTGACGTCGCCCGCCGCCGCGTCGATCGTGCGCCAGGAAATGGACCTGCTTGGCGCCGAACTGGCTGCCGCCCTGCACCGCCGCGGTGTCCCTACGCGCCACATTCCAACGGCCCACCGCACCCTGTCGGGCAGCGTGAAAGAGGTCCCCGAAGGGAGCCTTGGCCGCGTCGGCGCCGTGCAAGGCATTGGCGTGGAGCTTCTGGAACAGGTCATGGATGCCGGGTTCGTCCCGATCGTGACGCCGGTGGCCTGGGACGCCGAAGGCCCTCTCAACGTCAACGCCGACGAGGCCGCAGCGTCGGTCGCCGCCTGCCTCGGGGCCCGGCGGCTGATCCTCGCCACCTCGGTGGCGGCCGTGCTCGATGCCAGCGGGCGCCCCATTCGATCCTTGAACGTCCAGCAGGCAGACGCCCTGGTGGGCGGGCCCGCCAAGGACGGCATGATCCCCAAGATCCGCGCCGCCACCGACGCAATCCTGCGCGGTGTTGGCGAGGTGGTCATTGGCGCACCAACCGCGGAGACGCTGTCCGGCGCGGCGGGAACGATCGTTTCCGCGCGCGCCCGCCCGGCGCCGGCTGTGCGGAGGCTGCGCGCATGAGCGTCAAGGCACGCTGGGATCAGGCGATGGCTCCCAACTACGGAACCCCGGGCCTCAAGCTGGCCCGCGGCCACGGCGCGCACGTCTGGGACAGTGACGGCAACCAGTACGTCGACCTCTTGGCCGGCATCGCCGTCAACATCCTTGGCCACGCCCATCCGGCTGTCGTGGCGGCCGTGGCCGAGCAGATGGGCCAACTGGCCCACACGAGCAACCTGTACGCCAACGAGCCCAGCCTGCGCCTCGCCGAGCGGCTGCAAACCCTGTCAGGTGGCCACAAGGCCCTCTTTTGCAACAGCGGCACCGAAGCCAACGAAGCGGCCCTCAAGCTGGTTCGCCGGCACGCCCACAACAAGGGGACGCCCGGGGCCGTGATCGTCGCCTTCCGCGGCTCCTTTCATGGCCGCACCACCGGTGCGCTCGCGCTCACGGGCAAGCCCGCGATCCAGGAGGGATTCACGCCCCTGCCCAACCAGATCGTCCACGTGAACCCCCACGACCCGGCCGAACTGGAGCAGGTGTTTGAGACCCATGATGTCGCCGGCATGTTTGTCGAGCCGGTCCTCGGCGAAGGGGGCATCGTGCCCCTGCAAGCCGAGTACGCGGCAACCGCGCAACGGCTGTGCGACGCCCATGACGCGCTCTTGGTGACCGACGAGGTCCAGACCGGCATCGGCCGCACTGGCTCGTTCTTCGGGTACGAGCAGATTGGCCTGCGCCCCGACGCCATCACCCTGGCCAAGGGGCTTGGAGGCGGCTTGCCCATTGGCGCCTGCCTCATCGACCCCGTCCACGCCGATCTGTTGGGGCCCGGCAGCCACGGCTGCACCTTCGGTGGCAACGCCATCGCCGCTGCCGCCGCCAACGCGGTGCTGGACACCGTTGAGTCCGAGGGCCTCGTGGCCCGCGCGGCCCGCCTCGGCCGGGCGCTGGGCGCTGAACTGGACGCGGCCGACGTGACGTGGCGTGGCCGGGGACTGCTCGTGGGTTTGCCCCTGGTTCGGCCCGATGCCGGCAAGGCGGTCGCCGACCTGCAAGCCGCCGGGTACCTCGCCGGCGTCGCCGGCCCCAGCGTCGTGCGCCTGGCACCGCCCCTGATCATCGACGAGGACGACTTGCTGGGCGCCGTGCCCACCCTGGCCAAGGTGCTGGTGGATCACGTTCACCCCGTCCACGCCGAGGTCCCGCTGGAGCCGGTGCTGGCGCGCTGAACTAACGGCCGCCGGGCAGCCGGGAGGCAACGATGCGCCCGAAGGCGCGGGGAACGAAGGCGTGCCGTTTGACGTCCACGAGGGTGCGCTCACCCACGGGGCAGACGGTGTGCAGGCTGTGTGGGAACCGGCTCTCCGGGTCGGGCTCAAGGACGCCCAGCGGCGACTCCCGGAACGCGCGGGTTGACAATTCCTGGATTTCCTGGAAGACCACGCGGCGGCCGTAGCCGTCAGAGCAGTCCTGCGTCGGCCGGATCAACCGATCGCCAACCAGGAACGGTGGGCCGGCGGGCCGCGAGCCGACGCAGTCGATCTTGACGGGGTTGCGGGGGTGGGGTGTCCACTCGCCCTCCAGATGGTCGGCGTGCCAGAGGCACAACTGGGCGTCCGCTTCGCCGTCGAGGTCGGCGTCGACGCCAGCCATCCACCAGCGACTCTGGTGGCGAAACACCGTGGCGTCGTAGATGGCGCGGCCCGGCATCAGGTCCGTGACGCGCTCCCACCGGTCGGGCAGGCCGACGGAACGGTACAGGGGAACCTGGCGCGCCGACGCGGTCTCGGGCAGGCAGTAGGTTTCGCCGCCGTGTCGAAACAGGTACGGGTACGACTGGTGCGTGCCGAGTTTGAACACGTCCCGGCTGACCACCCGCGTGGCGCCGCCTCCTTCGGGAACCGTTGCTGCGGCGATCGTCGCCTGGTTGCGCCGGTGATCCAGGTCCTCGTAGAGGACGTGCAGGTCGCCATCCTCCTCGATGCCAAACGGGTCGGCGAAGAAGCCGTGGCGCCCCACCTCCAGGATATGGCGCAGGGCGGGCACGGTGCCGCCGTCGATCAGTTCCCGGGCCGGCGTGTCGAGCAGGCCCACGCTCCACTGGGGGTGCTGGGTCGCCTGCCAGAGCGGGAAGCGAACGGCGCGCGCCGCCTGCCGCCCGAGGTACCCCAGGGTCCGGAGGGTGCCGGGCGCGTGGTAGATCGGGGCGTCGGTGCTGCTTGGAGGCGCCTCCAGCGTCTCCAGGACCCACGGCTCGCCGGCGGCCAGCGCACGCGTCAGGTCCGCCGGCCAGCGC
>JBFJYU010000312.1:0-3693 GCA_041622435.1 Thermoplasmatota archaeon
AGGGGGGCGGCGGCGTCGATGAAGTGCTTGGCCGCGTGGGGGAGGTTCATGACGACGTGCTCGGCCGGCGCCAGGGCCGGCGCCAGGTAGCGCGCGTCGCCCTCGTGGACGCGGACCCGGTCGGCGAGATCCAGGGATTCGATGTTGCGCCGGGCCAGTTCGCATGCGGCGGGGTTCAGGTCCACGCAGTCGACCTCGGCGCCGCGCAGGGCCGCCTGCACCGCCATGGGCGCCACGCCACCAAACAGATCGACGAGCCGCTGGCCGGGTTTGATCATCTCGCACACGCGGGCGCGCTCCGTGCTTAGGCGGGGGCTGAAGTACGCGGCGGCCACGTCCACGAAAAGGGTGACGCCGTTTTCGCGCACGGTCGTCAGGGTGGCGCCTTCGCCAGCGATGCGCGTCAGGTCGCGCGTGCGGAATTCGCCCGTGACGCCCGCGTCGTGGTAGACGGCCCTGGCGGCGGGCTGGAATTCCAATAGCGCCTCGCCGATTTCGTCGCGGCGATCCCACAATGCCGGCGGCACCTTGACGATCAGGAGGTCGCCGAGTTGGTCGAACGCGCGCGGCGCCTGGGCCTTGAGCTCGCCACTCCAGTCCAGGAGGTCGTGGTAACTGGCCGGCCGCACGTCGCGCGCCGCGAAGTCGAAATCGGCGGCGCCGGGCGCATCGTGGCTCACCGGGAAAATGATGGCGTCGCCGTCGCGGGCCACCTTCAGGTCCACGCGCAGGAGCCCCTCGCCCGCCAGGCGCTGGCGCGTGGATTCGGCTTCCTGCCGGGGGACACGCACGCCCGGGGCCTGGACCATGCGGTGAGGCACACGGCGCACGGTGATAAGGCCGGCGTCATGGGGCACAAAGGCCCCCCGGGGTAGAGGTCCGAAGGTCCCACACCCTGCCTGCTTAACCCCGCAGTTGGTTGTCGTGGGCTGATGTCCGATTGCGATGTCCACGCAGAACACCAGCACGTCCACGGCCCCGGCTGCGGCCACGCGGCCATCCCCCACGGCAAGCACACCGATTACCTGCACGGGGGCCACCTGCACCACGAGCACGGCGACCACATCGATGAGCACACCCTGCCCACCCGGCATCCCGGAAACGGCCCGTGCCTGCCGATGACGTTTGGGCTCGGGCATGGCCACGAGCACGAGCACGGCCCCGACTGCGGCCACGAATCCATCCCTCACGGCGCGCACACGGATTACATCGTCGGGGGCGCATTGCATCATTGGCACGGCGACCACTGCGATGATCATGGCCCGGTGCCGCGCCTGCGGTTTTGATCGCAGGCGACGCACGTTGTGATGCACCCATTTGCCTGCGCTACTTTTTTTTACGGACGCCAAATGCTGGCCATCGCCTCACGCGACCGCAGCCATATGGCCGCGCTTTGCCGCGCCTTGGCCGCCCTTGCCAATCCATCCCGCGTCGCGATTCTGCGGCAATTGGATGCGCCGAAATCTCTCAATGAGATTCGCGTTTCCGCCAGCGAACCTTCAGAATCCGGGCTGAGCCGGAGCCGCTGCATCAGCCGGCAGGCGGTGCGGCGCCACCTGGACCGACTCGTGGAGGAGGATCTGGTCCGCGTCGCCATGCGACTGCGCGCCAACGCCGAGGTCGCGACCTATATGACAAACGACGAAAAGTTGCGGCAAATCGGTGACAGCCTGGACGATTTGATCCTGGAGCTCTCCTGAAACCAACGAGAAACTGCCCCCTCGCGCGCGATCCAAACGGCATCCATGAATCTGTTTTTTGCGGCAGCGCGGCGCTGTCCTCCGCCGCGCCTCGGCGCGCGGAGCTCGTGGTCGCAGGCCCGCAGCCCAGCCCTTTTGCAGCCAGCACGTGGCGGCCAGCAGGACTGGACCGCAGCGTCCGGATCGATGCGGGATTGCCTTTTTGTATGCAGGAAACAAAGTGTTTCATCTAGCGAGGTACAATTAACCAAAAATGGCAACCAACGGGTTGCCAACAATCAAGGTCGAAGCCCATTTACTAGCTAATTGCGCTGCGGCACAACGGCTGCCCAAAACGGCCTTGGGGTGTACCGCAGCGATTTGGAAGGTGGAAAAATGCGGACAACACTAGCAGTAGCTCTAATCCTTGTAGCCGGCGCCCTCGCGACCCCCGTCGCCAGCGCTCAGACAACAGACCTCGTCGACTCGACCTTTGGAGCCGTCAACGAAGCCCTCAACTGCGCCACGGGCGGCGGTTGCGGCACGACCGAACTCCTTGACGAGGCCTTCCGCGCCATCAACGAGATCCTGAATTGCGCGACCGGCGAGTGTGCCGAGCCAGTCATCCAGGCTCTTCGGGAAATCATTGATCAAATCTGTCGCGGCAGCGCGCAGGGATGCGTTGACGTGGTCGTCAGGATCGTTGAGCAGATCTGCGGCGGTTCCGTTAACGGCTGCGATGACCGGGTTAACGACCTGGTTCAGCAGACCTGCGGTGGACCCGCCATCGCCTGCGTCAACAACGTGATGAACATGATTGACAGCGACGGCGACCGCGTCCCCGACGCCGTTGAGTCGGCCATCTGCGGTCGCGCCGTCGTTCGCAACGCGGTCAACGGCGCCGCCGCCGGCGGCCAGGCCGGCAAGTGCCCGACGACGACCAACTACGTTCTCCCGGGCATTCCGTCCATTCCGCCCATCCCCGTCCTGCCGCCGGTGCCGGGCGACGGCGACGGCGATCGGATCCCCGACGCCGTCGAGCCCTACATTTGTCTCGTCGAGGACGAAAACACGAGCGCAGACGGGTCCTGCAGCGGCGGCAACTACACGCCGTAGCTGCCCCGTGAGCCCGACCGGGTCGTCGACACCGACGGCCACACCCTCGACGATTTTCCGCACGCGGCCTCGGCCGCTGCCGGGTCGTGGACCCGGCGTCAACTGTAAGGAGTGAACATCATGAAACTGAGAACCACCATTCTGACGTTGCTGGCGGCGCTGATGCTAACTGCGGTGGCGCTTCCAACTGCCTCCGCCCAGGACGACGACCCATGCACCTACAAGGGGCCGGCCCGCGACAAGGTCTGCGGCGCCCAGGGAACTGTGCACAACGTCTCGTACTGCATCGAGTACCCGAACGACCCCGACTGCCCCGGCAGCGATCGCATCGGCGACCTGCTCTACGTGCTGTTCCACTCCTACGAGAAGTGCATCAAGAACTACGATCCCGACGAGTGCTACCTCGGCGCCTTTGCGGAATTGCTGGACAAGCTCGACTTGGACCGCTAAACCCTCAACCGGCGAGAAGTCGTTGATTTTGCCCCCTCCTTCCGTGTCCCGCGCCCTAGCGGGTCAACAACGCCTCGGCGTCAGGTGGGCGGCTAAACCAAGCCCGAACATCGTGACGGGCCCAGGCGCCGTCGATCATGCGGAGCGAACCACGATGACCCTGAAAACGACGCTGTTGAATGTGCTCGCGGCGCTGCTTCTCACCACAGTCACCGTGTCGACCGCGTCCGCCGAAGGCGATGACCTATGCCTGTACAGTGGACCCGCCCGCGAGATCGTTTGCGCCGTGGAAAGATTCGCCTACAACGTCGTCAACTGTTTCGAGGACCCGTTCCAGTGTCTCCTGGGCTGGTTTGCGCAGTTGCCTGACGAGCTCGAACTGGACCGCTAGACATTCAGCCCGCGAGAAATCGCGTTTCTGCCCCCTCCCCAATGCCAGACTTGCTTG
>JBFJYU010000313.1:0-3683 GCA_041622435.1 Thermoplasmatota archaeon
CCATCCCCGTGGTGAAGCGCGCGGCGCCCGGCCCTGTCACGTCCACGTGCGACCTGCCTAACGATTCCCAGCACCGCGTCCGCTTCCGCGGCGGCATGCGCGATTACTGCAGCCTGAGCGACTCGGTCGGCATGACTGGACCCCACCGCGTGGCGGCCATCACCGCCGACCGCGGCTGCCGTGTCATCGCCGACGTGGACGCCGGGCCGGGACGCTCCATGCGCCCGGTGCGCATCGGGGCCACCTTGAGCGAGGACACTGATGTGTGGGCCGTGTGCGGCGGCCGTGGCGGCTCCGTGACGCTGGAGTTGGAGGACCTGAGCGTGCCCGCGATGGAGCCGCTCAGCGAATCGGCGTACTTCATCCGCGCCTTCCACCCCTGCCGATCGACGGACGTCAGGGACGCCGAGCCGCGCTGCTAGGCGACCCGCCGCCCAAGGCATCCCGGCCGCTGGGTCGGGGTGCCTTGCGGTTGCGACCGACCGGAGGCAGAGGCCAACACGATCACGGCTGAGACCCCGAACCCTTGAGTTCACGGGCGGACGCATGGCCACTAAAGCTCCCTTGAAACCGGTCCGCCCCCTGTAGGCCCTGTGAATCCTTCCGCCAGCTTGCACGAAGAGACCACCCTGGGCCGGCACGCATGAGCGACCACACGCCCCTCAGCCTCGGATTCCTGCAATTCATGGAGGCGGCGCCCGACGCGATGGTCTGCATCGACAAGGAGGGCACAATGGTCCTCGTGAACCAGCAAGCCGAGAAAATGTTCGGCTACGGGCGCCTGGACATGCTCGGCTACACCGTTGAGAAGTTGTTGCCGGCCGCGTTGCACCAAAAACACGTGAGACACCGATCGGAGTTCATGGAATCGCCCCACGTGCGACCCATGGGCCTCGGCTTGGACCTCAAGGCCGTCCGCCATGATGGCAAAGAGTTCCCGGTCGAGATCAGCCTCAGCCCCATCACCACGCCGGAAGGCATGATCGTTGCCGCCAGCATTCGGGACCTTAGTGCCCGACGCGCAGACGCCATCCGGTTTCGCAGCTTGCTCGACGCCACGCCGGATGCCATGGTGATCGTGGACGGTACCGGGCGAATCGTTCTGGTCAACCGACAAGCCGAGGTGGTATTCGGCTACGCGCGCGATGAAATGCTGGACCAGGAAGTGGAAATGTTGATGCCGGACCGCTACCGGAGCGGCCACTTACCTCACCGCACCAGCTTTTTTTCCAATCCGTCGCCAAGACCCATGGGTTCGGGCCTGGAATTGTACGCCCAGCGCAAGGATGGGACCGAATTCCCCGTCGAAATCAGCCTGGGGCCGATGGAAAGCGAAGGCGAAAATTGGGTGGCCGCCGCCATCCGCGATGTCAGCGAGCGGAAAAAGCAGGAACACGCGGTGGCCCAAGCCCAGGCGCGCGAACGTCGGCTGAAGGACATGGAGGAACGCGATTCTTTTCGCACACAATTCATCAATTCAGCGGCACACGAATTGTATACGCCCATGATGCCCATCCTGTCAACCCTCGCGCTGCTGAAAAAAGACGATATCGAGCCCGCCAAAAGGAACAAGGCCGTCACCATATTGGCCGATAACTTCAGCCGCCTGTCCGATTTGATTTCCGACTTGCTGGAGGCCAGTCGCTTCCAGAGTGGAACGCTACAGATCGAACCGGCTTCCTTCGACCTTGCCGACCTTGTGCGACGCGTGGCGGAGACTTTCCAGGGGGCTGCCGCCGACGGGGATCTGGAATTGGTCGTCGATGCGCCGCCAAAGGCCTCGATCGTGAGCGACGAAAACAAAGTCACGCGCATCCTCTACAATTTGGTCAGCAACGCGGTGAAATTCACGCCGTCAAAAGGCAGGATCGAATTGACGTTATGGGAGGAGGGAGAAACGTACCGCGTCCGCGTGAGGGACTCGGGCATCGGCCTGAGTCCGGATCAATTGGCGCGGGCCTTTCAGCCCTTCGCCCGCCTCCACGCCTCCCCGGTTCCCGGGAGTGGACTGGGCCTTTACATCTCGAAAGGAATCGTTGAACTACTGCATGGCGAGATTACTGTCCACAGTGGCGGCATCGGCGAGGGCACGAGTGTCGAACTGTCCTTGCCAAGGGAGTTAAATCCATGAGGATTCTGGCAGTTGACGACGATTGGGAAATCTTGAAAACACTTGATTTGTGTTGGTCTGATCAGGTGGAAATCGAAACCGTCCTCAACGGACTTTTTGCGCTCAACAAGCTAAAGAGAAATTCGTACGATGTTGTGGTGACGGATTTCCTGATGCCCGAGATGGACGGCATCGCCTTGACCAAGCGGATTTCCGAGGATCACCCCGATATCATGATGGTGATGATGACGGCGTTCCCGGACGCGTCGCTGCGAACGGAGGCCCTCAAAGCGGGCTGCGCGATGTTCATCAGCAAGCCGTTTGACTGCACTCAGGCTCTCCAACAGATTCAGCATCGGATGGCTTCCTAGCCCGCAGCACCATGAGCGTCGCTGACGCCCTGCGTACGTGGCGCCGAGGGCTTGGTCGGCTGGCGGCGCTCCGTCGTCGATTTGGGTTGCGCCTTGGCCGCTTGGAGGCCCCCTGCCTTGAGTTTCCTGCGGGAGGGTCCCCGAAGCTTGCGGCTTGGTCGCGGTAGCTTCGCGGCCCCCGCTGCCCGCTTGAAGAAATCCCAGACGAAAAGGGCATGCTCGACCCAGAATTTGATGAACGGGCCGACGACTGGGGCGAAGCCAACCCGGAACAGTACGATACGAACAGCGGGTTCGTGATGCTGCGGAAGTAACGGCCCAGCAAGGACACCGACCCAGCGATTTGCCCAATCCGAGCCTAGCCCAGTCGCCAGTCGCCGTCGGCGCCGGCGTCGGTCAGGTTGACCCACACCGCCAGCGTCCCTGCCGCCGCCTTGGCCGACTTCAGCGCCTCGTTGTCGGCCGCCGAGCGCGGGGCGTCGAATGCGCCCCCTGCGGCGGCGCAAGCGCTGGAGCCCGACGCCCAATCGCCGCGCGTCGTCGTGAAGGTCCAGGCGCCGGAGCCCGCCTCGCGGCACGCGAAGTACACCTGCCGGCCGCAATCGGTCGCCGTCAGGCGGCCGCCGGGCATGTGGGCTGCGCAATCATCGAAATCGCCGCGGGCCGGTTGGAATTCGTCCCAAACCCAGGCGAGGGCCTCCAGCCGGGGGTCCTGGGGGTGGATGCGGTCGAGGCTGACGAGGTTGGTCCCGCAACGGTCGAGGCGGGCCACGTCCGAGGCGTCGAAGCGCGATTCGTGACCGCTGACGATGGCGTCCACCATGGTCGAGTCCTCGTGGAAGCGAACGACGTTCGAGGCGTAGTCGGCTGCGGGGTAGACGCAGTCCGAGCCGCCGGGGGTGCCGCCGTTGCGCCGGCCGGCGTGGTTGTGCACCAGGGCACCATAGGCGCTGCCGGAGCCGCACGCATCGGCCGTCAGGAGCACTTGCTTGCCTGCGGCGCGCACATCGGCGCGGCTGATGCCCAGGGGCAGCCCATCGGCGCAGGACTGGCCCGAGTCAGCCGGCCGAAACACCACGTCGCCGAGCGTGGCCTCGATGGCTGCGGCGGTGCCGTCGTAACCGGCGGCGGCGCCGATGCGGTCGTTGAGCTCGATCAGGATCACTTCGCCGGGGTTGGTGTCCAGCCAGGCGCGGATCTCG
>JBFJYU010000314.1:0-3683 GCA_041622435.1 Thermoplasmatota archaeon
ACGCGGTCGTGCCGAATCGAGGCCAGGGCGGCGGTTTCCCGGCCGATGGCGGCCCCCCCGGCGCTGGCGGAGAAGATTTTGACCACCACGGCGCGGCTGGCGCGCAAGTCGCGGGCTAGGAACGTCGAGGCGCTGCCGCCGCGAGCCAGCAACTTGTCGAGGCGGTACCGGTCCAGCACCATCCGCCCGACCCCTTCGTCCGTTGGCCCCGGCGTCGTGTCGATGCTGGTTGAGGCAGCCAGCGGCCCGGCGCCCGAAATCGTGATGGTGAGTGTGCCCGCAACAAGGGCGACGGCGATGCCGGCAGACGTGGCCAGCCCGGAGGGCACGGCCTGTTGCAGGGACCAGTTGGAGAGCAGGATCAGCAAGCCCAGCGCGGCGGCCGCCAGCGGCAGTTCCCCGGAGGGATCCAGGTGGCGCAGGGGGCCGAGGATGCCGTGGCGGATGGCCGCGTAGGCGAGCAGGATGCCGCCAAACGCGAGGCGCAGCGTCACCAGGGCCGGCGTCTGGCTGGCTCCCGCCACCACCACCGGCGAAACGATGACCGTCAGGAGGCACACGTAGACGAGCGAATCCCGCGCCGCCGGCTGGACGTTGCCACGGGTGGCCAGAAGCGGCAGGGCCGCGATCGCGGCGGCGGCCAGCGCCAGCAGCCACGTTTCCGCCGGCATCAGCGGCGGCGGGACCGCATCGGCCAACTGCAGGAATTGCCAGCGTGCAGGGTTGGACAGGAAGTCCACGACAACCGGCACTTCGCGTAGCAGGAAGAAGGTGAGAACCAGCGCCTCGCCGGGGACGGCGCGGGGGTCGTCGCAGCGCCGCAGCGCAGCCAGCAGGACGGTGATGAAGTACAGGTCGAACGCGAGGAAGATGGCTCCCTCCAGGCTGGACCAGGCGGCCAGTGGCCCTTCGAGCGCATGGGCCCCGTCCAGGGAAAACGTCCAGAATGGGCTGGCCTGCCACAACTCGACGGCGGTGAACGCGAGCGGGCCCACCAGCAACAAAGCCATGCCCAGCGGACTCCACCAAATGCGCTGGTGGATGCCGGTCAGGGTGCTCACCAGCAGGGCGCCCACGGCGAAGCCGAAGTAGCTCGGGATGTGGAGCGTGTTGAGCAGCGCCTGCCCCGCAGCGGGACTGGAGGTTAGCGCGGGAGCCCCGTGGGCGAGCTGGTGCAGGCCTTCGATCACGAGAAAAAGACCGAGCAGGCGGCCGGCCCGCTCGTCGGTGGCGCGCGCAATGGCGGCTCCGCCAAACAAAAGGGATACCCCAATGACCACATAGGGTGCCAGGGGGGAAAGGGCCATGGCACCAGCAAAGGGTGTCGTGTTAGAAACAAACCTGTCGGTCGGCTCGGCGGGGGCCGCCCCGCGCCGCAACGTGTGCTTGGAGGCCGCGCCGCGTGCTCAACTGTCGGAGAAGACCAGCAACGATCGCCCGATGCCAATGACATCGCCTGGCGAGAGGACGTGCTCGTGGTCCTCGTGCAGTTGGCTCCAGTTGACGGCCGTGGGGTTGCGGGTTCCCGGCAGTGGGCGGATGGTGAACGCCGCGGCCCCCTCGCTGACCACGGCGTGCTCGCGGCTCACGTACGGGTCGTAGTCGAGGCAGACGGGGAGGCCGGGCCGGCGGCCGATGATCCACTGGCCATCGACGGCAAAGCTGGGATCCAAGGCGTAGGCCTTCCCCTCGTAGGCGCCGTGGACGAGCACCAACCGGGGCCCGCGCACGGGCGCTGCCGCGCCGGGTGACTCCAGCACGATTGTGCGGTTGTCGAGCGGCGTGTGATCACCGCGTAGTGCCGCCAGTTGCCGGAAGGACTCGGCCAACGCGTACAGCCGCGGCCGGTTGACGACGTAATGGCGATCCGCACCGGTCTCCTGGACGAGGCCCACCTTCTCCAGCCGCTTGAGGTGCTGCTGCACCACCTGGACGGAGACCGGGCGCGTCGGGTTGTCCCCGCTGCGGCTCGACTCCGGCGGCACGCGAATGTCGCGCATGGGCGTTGGCTTCTTGATGGCCGACAGGACGCGCAGGCGGGTAGTGGAGGCCAAGACCTTCAACGCCGTGGCGAGTTCATCGTCGGCGACATCCAGGGGATCGCGGGATTGAAACACGACGCGCCAACGTGAATTGAAATCAAACAATTTTTGGAACGCTAGTGTCTAAAGCTGCTACGCTCCGAGCCCGGCCTGGCCGGGCGGCTGTGGCTCCGGCGCCCTCAGAGGGGCAGGCCCGTGACGAAGTCGACGACCTGGCACCCGGCAGGAATCGGTGCGAGGGCAGACGGACAGTTGAGGTCGTACCGGTGGATGACGCCGCGGCCGTTGTTCTGACCGAACGCCCCCACGAACGCCTGGTTCTCGTGCAGGTGGACGCGGTCGCCAAAGAACTGGAGGGTTGCCTGGTCGTTTCGCCACAGGCGTTCGCCGTCGTCCCAGCCGCCAGCGTCACGGGTGAACAGGTAGGCGGAGCCGGCCGAGCCGTAGGCGCCGCCGCCGCGCTCGTCGCGGGGGGCGCCGACCAGGATGTTGTCGCCATCCAGGGCGACGTCCCAGCCGAACAGGTTGCCGTCGCCGGAATCGCCGTCGCTTGGGAACAGCTTGGCGACCTGCGTCCACGTGGCCCCGGGCCCGGAACGCTCGAACACGTGGGCGGCGCCGCTCCAGTAGCCATTCGTGTTGTCCGCCTGGGCGCCGACGATGAGGGTGTCGCCGTCGATGTCGACGTTGCTGCCAAACAGGTCGCCGTCGTTGTTGTCCTGGCCCTGGAGGATCTGTTGTTCCGTCCACGCTGCGCCGGGGCCTGTGCGAGCGAAGACGTACGCGTAACCAGCCGGGTGGGCGAGGTCGCTGGAGGCGCCGACGACCAGGGTGTCGCCGTCAAGGGCGACGGAGCTGCCAAAGTCGTCGTAGTCGTGCGCGTTGCTGGCCGTCAGCTCCTGTTGGAGATCGTACGACGACCCGTTCCACTCGTAGACGAACACCTTGCCCTGGCTGACGCCGCCCGCGCTGTGCTGCTTGGCGCCAACGATCAGTGTCGTTGCCTCCATGGCGATGGAGTAACCGTAGATAGCGCCGCAGTGCGTGTCGGGCGCGATGATCTTCTGCACCTCGTTCCAGGAAATGCCGGAGCGCGTGAACACGTAGACCGCGCCAGCGCCGCTACCGATGCACGTCAGTGCGCCGTCCTCGTCGGGGGCGCCAATAGCCATCAGGTCGCCGGCGATGCCGACGCTGGAGCCGAAGTTGTCCGACGGTTGCCCATCGCTGGCTTCCAGCTTTTCGCGCTGGCCCCAGTTGCCCGCCGAGTTGAACTGGAACGTGAAGGCGGCGCCGAAGTTGAAGTCGGCGCCCTTGTCGACGCCGGGCGCGCCAACGACCAGCCAACCGTTGTCTTCGGCGATCGACGACCCGAAGTAGTCGCCGGCGAAGGTTCCGACGGCGCCGATTGTCTGCGTTTTGGCAGCCGACTCGACCGGTTGTGAAGCGATCATGAAGCACGCGACGACCAGCACCGGCACCCAGCGTCCACCCATACGGCCTCGATCGACGTATCTCATTTAACCACTGAGTCCGCGGAGGGTCTGCCGTGCAGGTCGCGTGCTGCGTGCCCGCCGCCTGCCCGCCGCCTGCCCGCCGCCTGCCCGCCGCCTGCCCGCCGCCTGCCCGCCGCCTGCCCGC
>JBFJYU010000315.1:0-3661 GCA_041622435.1 Thermoplasmatota archaeon
GATCTGGTGCCGTTTGCAGCGGACACGGGCCTCGTTCTCCGCCTCGAATTCACCCACGAGCGCCCGTCGGCGACCACGAGCACGGAGGCGCCATGGCTCGCCCCGGGCGCCACCCTCAACCTGCCGCTCAACGAGTACCACGACCCCGTCGACGACGCCTTCGCCAGCTTGGCGGACGTCGCGCTGGTGGCTGTCGGCGCCCAGGAACGCCTCGTGAACCCGGCCAAGACCGTCGTCTTCGACGTGGCCCTGCGCAACGGCGCCCAAGACGACCACACGTTCCAGTTGGGCGTCACTGGCCCTGGCTCCGAGTGGGTGCGCCTGCTGGGCCCCGACACGGTGCGGGTTGATTCGGGGAGCGAAGCCATGCTGCGCGTGGCGGTGTCCGCCCCGGCAGACGCGCACCACGGTGACGCCGCCGACCTCATCCTTGAAGCCGTCACCGATGACGAGACTCTGCGCAGCCTCGTGCGTCTCTACGCGCTCGTGGACACACAACGGGAACTCGCCGACGAAAGTGCGATCTTGCTCGACGAAGAGGCCAAGGAAAGCCCGGGTCCGGGCGCGCTGCTGCTAGCCTGCCTTGTCGCCGTCGCCGGCGCGTGGCGTCGGCGCGTCGGCGGCGCCTGAGTCGCGCTGTCCGATGGCGGTCGCCAGAGCCGCTGCGGCGCCCAGGGCCGCCACCAGGCCGACGGCGAGCGCCAGGAAGCCCGTGCTTCGCGACGCGGCGGGCAGCCCGGCCGCCGCCGGCAGACTCCAGTCCACCAGCCCCGCGCCGCCGAGCAGGAGAAGGGCCGCTGGAACCACTAGGCCCAAGGCCCAATCGGGGCGGCGCCCAACGGCCAGGCCCAGCGCCAGGGCGCTCAGCGCGGCGGCCAGCCCCAGCGCGATCGACCCGCCACGGACGTAATCGACGCGAGCCTCGCCGTCGAACGCCGGGTCGAACCAGGCGCCCGAGGAGCGGGTAGCAAGCATCCACGGCGTGGCGTGGGCGCCCGGCTGCGCCGGGTCGGCAAACAGATCATTGGCGAGGTACGGCAGCGTGTTGCCGGCTGTCTGGCCCACCAGCGCGATCAGCAGGAGCGTCACGGCTACGGTGCGCGAAGAGGCCATGCTTGCCGGGCAGACAGCCGTCCTTGATGAAGCCAATCACGACAGGCGGCGTAGACGCGCCAACCGCCGGGCTGGCACGCCCCGCGGGCAGTCGCGCCGGCAGGCCTGCACAACTCAAGCCGTCGCCACCTGCGTGAGCGTGGCCTCAAGGGGCGATCGGGCCGGCAACGTCAACCTGAATCGGGCACCCAGGCCGGGTTCGGCGTCGGCGTGCGCGGTTCCCCCGTGGCGCTCCACGACCCGTTGCACGGTGGCGAGGCCAATTCCGAACCCGGGGGTGTTCGAGGTTTCCGGAAGGCGCTCGAACGGCGCGAAAATCCGCTGGGCGGCCGCCGGATCGAAGCCGGGGCCATTGTCGATGACTTCCATGAAGACGAAATCATCCACGCGCCCGGCTCGCAATTCGATCCGGCCGTCAGGGCGGGAGCTGGTGAACTTGCAGGCGTTGCCCAGCAGGTTTCGCACCGCCAGCATCAAGAGGGCCTCGTCGCCGTCCACACAAACATCGGGGCCGATGTCGAGGACAATGGTCGCGCGTGTCGCCTCAGCGCCGGCCGCCGCCACAGCCCGGTCGGCGACTTGGGCCAAATCCACTCGTGCGAGGCGCAGGGGGGCCGTCGTAGCCTGGCTCAGCCGCAGCAGCGCATCCACTAAGTCCGACGCCTCGCCGCCCAGGCGCACGACCTGCTCCAGCCGGTCGCGCACGCCGTCATCCAGGTTTTCCTCGCGTAGCGACAACTGGGCCTGCAATTTCATGGATCGGATGGGGCTGCGCAAATCGTGGCTGGCGGCGCGGGCAAACGCGGCCAAATCGGCGTTGCGTTGCTCAAGGGATGACGTTCGTTGCGCGATGCGGTGCTCCAGCGTGGCGTTGAGTTGTTCCAATTGGCTGGTCCGGCGTCGAACCTGGTCGCGTGAAATGGCCGCCACGGCTGTGGTGAAGACCAAGGTGCCCATCAGGGACCAGCCGGTCCACGCCACCCAGGCGGGGAGGACGGCGGGGGCCGGCGCGGCGGGCGGGCCCAGGTCAAATCCTGTCCACTTCACGTGGATGGTCTGTAATTCGAAATCCGTGATGCGGGCGCGGCCGGTTTCAAAGATGGATAAGGGCATGGGCTGCTCAAGGAGGCCCCACAGGCCCACCTCCGTTACGAGGAGCGGCTCGCCGAATTGCCGGAAGCCGTCCATCCTGCGCTGTTGGACTTCGTGGCCGACGGCTGGCAGCGGCGCAAAAATGGCGTTTACTTGGCCCGTCTCCAGCGCTGTGATCAACTGCGTCGTGTTCTCCACGACAACGATTTCCATTTCAGGGAACCGGGTGCTCAGGGTTTTTTCCATGATTGATCCGGCGATGGTTACGACCGGGCCGTCAATGTCGTTCACGGTGGCGTAATCGGGGTGAGCGTCGCTGGTGACGAATTGTAACGGCACCCAGGCGAGCGTGCTCATTTGAGCAATCTGGGCGACGGCTGGCCTGGCGGCCATCATGCCAATCAGGTCGAAGGTGCCGTTTTGCAATCCGGTCTCCAGCACACTCGCGGAATTTGCCGGGATCAGTTCGTAGTCGAAACCGCCCTTGAGGGCTGCCAATTGCACCACTTCGACTGCCCAGCCCCGTGGCGGTGATCGGTCGAACATGGCGGCGGGCGGGATATCTGCAAGGCCGATTCTAAGCGGACCGTGTTCTGCCAGCCAATCCGCCTGCGCGTCTGTGGTGGGCATCGCGCCGGCTTGGAGGATAGCCAGGACCATGACGCAGCATGGGGCGGTCGCCGCGACCCGGGTCAACAGGAATACAAAAGCGAGGGCGTACTTATTGATGGCGTGCTGGGCAATTTGGCTTGTTTGGGGGGCGGCGCGGCGGGGCTCTCGTGGTTTTGTGGGTGCAATGGCTTGCGGGTCGGGCGTGGCCAAGCGCGTTGGGGCTGTGTTTCCTGTGGCGGGGGCCGATGCACGGCCCGCACCCCCGGCCCGAATCATTCATATACGAGCGCTAACCCATTCAGTAGCTCGTGCTGCGCCGACAAAACCTCGTCACGGTCACCGGATCCGCCGCCCCGCGCCCGCCGCGCTCTCCGGACGCCACCGTCGCCACGGGCCGCACCCGGCTGATTCTCCAGGAACTCGCCAACCAGGACGCCGAAGTCACCTTTACGGGCTTGCGCCGGCGCCTCGGAGTACACCCCCAATCGCTGACGCGCGAACTGCGACGGCTTGAGCAGGACGAGCTCATCGAGCGCACCCCCGCCGGCTACCGGCTGCGCGACCAAGGCGCCTCCCAGATCGCCGACGGCCCGCAGCGCCACGGCCAGGGCGACATGGTCGAGATCCTCCGCCTGGTCCTGCCCGCCAACGCGGACCCCGAAACCATCGCGGCGCTTCTCAGCGGGCGATGGTTCGGCGACCTGCGCTGGTACGGCCGCGCCGACGGACCCAACGAACACGTCCTGCTGTGGCTTGCCGAACCCGCCAGCCAACTGGTCCGGGTGCGGATGGTCGCGGGCACGCTGCTCATCGAAGCCGAGGGCGGTGCCGACGCGACCGTTGC
>JBFJYU010000316.1:0-3605 GCA_041622435.1 Thermoplasmatota archaeon
CGTGGATGCCACGATCGACTTCGACGCACACTTCCTGGCCTGCTTGTAGGCCACTTTGTGCTTCTTCCCACTTCATCCCTTGCTTGACCTCTGTGGCCGACGCGACGCGCACGCCGCGCCGACCCCTTTTTTTGGGATCGATGAGCCTTGGCGGGTGCGCTAAGTTTCGCCGACCACCACGCTGAACGTGATTTCCAGGGTGCGGCGCTCGCCGCCGTCGGGCTGCGTCCATGCGTGGAACAAGATGCTCCACTGGTAGCCTCCGTTCTCGGCGGCCACGAGCTTGCCCTGGGCATCGTCCCACACTTGGCCATCCCACTTGTACTGGAACTGGATTTGCTCGTCGCGTGTCCATTCCCGCAGCCCGAAGGCGGCGCAGTACGCGGTAGGCTCGCGGTGTTGGACCTCCGCGCCGTCGCGCTCCATACGGTCCCCGTGGGGCGGCACGCAGATGTTGGAGACGTAGTAGGAGTCGAGGCCTTCGATGCTGGCGGTGGCGTCAACGCAGTAACCCGCGTCGCACGGCGCCAGGATACCGCTCAGGTGAAGGTCGCTGTCGGTGTCCTCCTCCAAGCCCTGTTGGGGCGCAACACCCTGCCCCGGCTGCGACCCAGCTCCCGCGCCGGGCTGGCCTCCCGGCAGGCCGCCATCAGGATTCCCGGGCAGCTCATCCGCGTCGTCGGGGGCGTTCGTGCATCCAGACAGGGCCAGCATGGCGACCAGCATCACTGCGAGGTTTCGCATGATTCCGCATGGCACGCGCCGGAACAAAGAACCGACGCTGACGATTGGTTTGGGCCAAACGACCCCGCCAAGCGAGGGCGCCTTGGCCCGCCTGCTGGCGCCGCCCCCAGGCGACGCTGGAGCGGGGCGCCGCCGCGGGGCGTCGGCGCGAGTTCAACGGCGTGCGATGTCGCTCAGCCGGAACCTGTATGCCCGTTGGCCGGGGAGGTCCGGGTATGCACCGCACCATCCTTGCTGTGTTGGCCCTCACGGGCCTTGTCTTTGCCTTTACCCCAGCCGCCGCGCATGGCGGCGACGGCTGCACGCCCGGCCTACTGAAGTCCGCCGAGCGCGCCGTCGAAACCGCCCAGGAGCAACTCAGCCGCGCCAACACCCAGTACCTGGAGTCGCTGGGTGAGCCGGGCAAGGCGTCCGACGCCCACTTGGCCCGCGTCATCGCGGCCGCCGACAAGGTCCTCGAGGCCCAGGCTGATCTGGCCGCCCACCAGGCGGCGTGCGCCTAGCGGAAACTCAGTTCCTCTTCCTGCTTTCCCCACCCTCGTCGGCACCGCTGGCGACCGCCACGCGGGCAACCTTCTCCATGACGCCCCACGACCGCGTCGTGCCCGGCACGCCAGTGGCCTTCTCCACCAGTTTGTAAGGCGTCAGGCGCCCGCCGGGATGCCTGTTGGTGACAACGGCCCAGCTCAAGTCGGCGGCGAGTTCAATGTCGCCCTCATCCTGCCAGTTCAAAGCAGCGCCGGCGGGCCGAGGCCCCAACAGGACTGTCACCTCCTGCTTGGCGCCGCCTGGACAGGGCCACGGGCCCGCGTCTACCAGCGCCTGCACGGCCGGTAGCGGCACAATGGCCATCTCGACGGCCACCGGGAGCGCCGCGCCCAGCGCGGCCTCCAGTGGGCCGGCGCCCAGCGGGGCTCGGCTCACGAAGGTTCCAGCGGCGCCAATGTTGGTCAGCGCCAATTCGGGGTGCTCCTGGCAGAAGGCCTTCGGCTTGAACACGTTGTTGCCGCCGACGTTGGCGGCGCGCAGGAACACGGCCTGCGCCGGCGCCGCCTCGGGCATCCTACATTCCGAGGTCAGCCTTGACGAAGCCCGCGATGTCGGTGGGGAACGTCGCCACCTTGACGCCGGCGTCGGCGAAGGCCTTGAGCTTGGACTCGGCGGTGCCGACACCCTTCTCAACAAGCGCGCCAGCGTGCCCCATCTTCTTGCCCTCGGGGGCGGTGCGGCCAGCCACGTACGCGTACACCGGTTTCCTGGCCGTCAGGTTCTTTTCCTTGATGTAGGCGGCCGCCTCCTCCTCGGCGCCGCCGCCGATCTCGCCCACCAGGACGATGGCCTTGGTTTCGTCGTCCGCCTCGAAGAGCTTGACGGCGTCCAGGAGCGTGGTGCCCGGGATCGGGTCTCCGCCGAGGCCAAGGCAGGTCGTCTGGCCGATGCCGTTCTCCGTCAGCGCGGCAACGATCTCATAGGTGAGGGTGCCGGACTTGCTGGCCACGGCGACGGGGCCACCGGGCTTGAAAATCTGGCCGGGCAGGATGCCGACCTTCTGGCTGCCGGCCGTGCACGCGCCGGGGCAGTTGGGGCCGATCAGGACGACGCCCTTGGAGCGGGCGTAGTTGACGAAGTCGGCCGCGTCGTGGACGGGGATGTGCTCGGTGATGACGATCACCGAGTCCATGCCGGCGTCGACGGCCTCGTACACGGCGCCCTTGGCGAAGCGCGCCGGCACGAAGATCAGGCTGACGTTGCAGCCGGTGGCGTCCTTGGCCTCCGCGACCGAGTTGTACACGGGGACACCGTGAACTTCCTGGCCGCCTTTACCGGGGGTGACGCCGGCCACGACATCGGTGCCGTACTCCAGCATCTGAGAGATGTGGAAGGTGCCCACGCTGCCGGTGGCGCCCTGCACCACGATCTTGCTGTTCTCGTTCAGGACGACTGCCATGGGCGGCGCGACAGGGGTTGCGCATTTGGGTATTGCGTCCAACATCCAGGGCCGGCGCGCCGCGCCCGCGGTCCGGGGGCCCAAAAAACGGGGGTGTGGAGAAGGAAGAGGTGCCGCGAACCGCTAACTGCAGCGGCCGATGGGTTCCTGGTCAATGCACACGAGCACGGGGCACGGGGGCACCAGGCACTGGATCGGGCAGAACTGGACGAGCGCGCCGCTGCCGCACTGGCCCACGGGTTCGCGGGCGGCCTCGGCGCCGGGCAGAACCGTGACCGACGCGGCCAGGAGACTAGCAGCAATCAGCAAGATACCGAAGCGCATGGGCTGGTCGACCGGGCCCCCGGCCATCAAGGTGTCGGCCCCGCACGCCAATGGTGGCGCAACTGACGCGGACGGTCTGGCATGCGGTCGCCCCCGGTGGCCGTTGCCCCGAGCCTACGCCGGGTCGCCGCGCGCGCCCGCGGCCGGAATGGGCGCCTCGATCAGCTCCGGGTGCTCCTCGCGGATCGTCGTGATGACACGGCTCGCCTGGTCGTGCAACTGGCGGATTTGCCGCTGCAACTGGACCAGTTCGTCGTCAACGCGGGTGCGGCTCTGCTCAGCCGCCTCCTCCTGCGCCTCGATCTTGGCCTCCTCCATGCTGGCGATGACGACGCCCACAAACAGGTTGAGGATGATCATCGCGTCGATGAGCACGAAGCTGATCCAGTAAACCAGGGCGGTGCCGGGGCGAACCGCGTAGGCCGTGGCGAAGTAATCCAGCCACGGTTCAAGCGTCACGGCCTGGATGAGGCTCACGAACGCCGCGCCGAGGGTGCCGAAGTTGGCGGGGTCGATCGCCCCGAAGAGGAACACGCCCGCCACCGCGTACACGTACAACATCAGCGTGAGCAGCAACGCGACGTACGAA
>JBFJYU010000317.1:0-3601 GCA_041622435.1 Thermoplasmatota archaeon
GGCGGCGCCCGGGTTTTGGGGGCCGGCCCGTGGTTGCCGCCGGGCCGGCTTTGGTGGTGGGGGGTGTGGTGGCTGGCCTAGGTGGAGACCGACACCGGAGTGATCGATGAAGCGGCGGGGATGGGCAGGGTGCCCTCGGGGTCGAACGCCCACGGGATGCCGAGGGCGCGGGCCATGCCGGCGTCGGTGGCCGTCAGGCAGCGCGCATCGACTTCGCCGAGCTTGAGGTGGCCCATGGCGTACGTGATCATGCGGGCTTCGTGGCGCAGTTCCTCGATGCGTCGGCGTGCGCCATCAGCGCCGCCATCGACGGTGGCTTGCAGGAGTTGCCGGCCAAAGGCCGCTCCGCCGGCACCGAGGGCCAGCGCCTTGACGAGGTGAGCCCCATCCTGGAGGCCGCCCGAGAGGACGACGTCGCAGCCGGCGGGAAGCGGGCTGGCACGAAGCCGGCTGGCGAGGGCCAGCAGGGGCAGTCCAACCTGGTGCAGGAAGACCGTGGGGGCCAGCGCGGTGCCACCTTCGGCGCCGTCGAGGGTGACGAGGTGCGCGCCCCCGGCGGCGGCTGCGTGGCCGAGTGCGACGGCGTCGCGGCTGGCTGGCAGCTTGACCCACGCCTTGGCGCGGGGGAAGTCGTTGCGCAGGTGGCGCACCTGGGCTTCGAGAATGTCGGTCGTGAAGGTGCCTGGCGCGCTGAAGCGCTCGCGGCGCTTGGTGCCGTCGCCGGCGTCGATGTCGTGGTCGCCGATGCGGTATTCGCCGTCGAGTCGGCGCTCGGCTTCGCCGTGGACCAGCGTGACGCCGCCGAGGCCGGTCTTGGCGCCCTGGCCGACCTTGATTTCAAAGCCGATGCGGCCGGCGGCCACGTGGGGCTCGACGTCCGGGTCGGTGTAGACGCGCCACCAGAGTTCGTCCATGGCGTCCTCGACGGATTGCTGGACGACGACGCCGCCGCGGGCGGGGACGCCGGATTGCTCCATCTCGGCGAGCACGTCGAGGTACGCCATCAGGCGGTCCTTGAACGTGGTGCCGCCCTCTTCGCGGGGCTGGTCGTAGCCGTGCACGCTGGCGATGTTTTCGCCGAGGACGAGAATGAGGCCTTCGCGCGCCGCCGCCTTGGCCAAATCGATGCCGTGGGCGTGGGCAATGGGTGTGGAGCCCATGGGTGCCACGACCAGTGGCAGCCCAACTTCGAAGCCGCCGAGCTGGCTCGTGGTCTCCACGTCCCAGGGGGTGGGTTCGCGGCCGAGCATGGCGATGTCCACGAGGCGGCCGGGCAGGTGCAGCGGCGGCGCCAGGAGGATCGAGTCCAGGGTGGGCCACTGGGGGGTGGCTCCGAAGGTCGCCTGGCCGTACGGGGCGTCGGCGCCGGCGGGGTAGAGGGGGCGCGCCATTACGGGCCCACCTCGCCGGGGATCTTGGGGAACGGTCGGGTGTCGAGGATGCTGTCGACGCCGCACACGAAGCGGGTGAGGCGCTCGACGCCGATGCCGAAGCCGCTGCTGGCGGGGGTGCCGTCGCGCAGCATTTCGACGTACCAGCCGTACTTGCGCAGGTCTTCGCCGGCTTCGCGCATGCGGCCCACGACGCGCTCAAGCGTGTGTTCCCGCTCGGCGCCGCTGACGGCCTCGCCGTAGCCGCCGGGGTACAGGACATCGAAGTCCAGCAGGATGCCGGGTTCGTCCGGGTCTTCGCGGTCGTAGAAGCCGCGGCTGCCGCGGGGGTAGCGGTCCACGATGATGGGCGTCTCGCTGGCGGCGGAGAGGATCTTTTCGCCCTCCCATGGGATTTCCGCGTGGCGGGGCATCTCATAGCCGAGTTCGGCGAGGCGGTCGACCGCTTCGGCGTGGGTGAGGCGACGGAAGGGTTCGCTGAGGTCGCGGCGGGGGGCGCCGATGAGTTCGAGGTCGGCGGCGTGGGTGTCCCAGATGCGGGTGGCGACCTCCCGGATCAGGTGCTCGGCGAGGGCTTCGGCGTCGGCGAGGGTGCCGTCGCGGATCTCCACGTCCACCTGGAAGAATTCGGCGAGGTGGCGGCCGGTGGCGCGGGTGTCGGCGGGTTCGAGGCGCACGCAGGGGGCGACCATGTAGACGCGCTCGTGGCCCCAGAGCATGAGTTGCTTGTACAGGATGGCGCTGCTCATGATCTTGTAGCGGTGGCCGTAGTAGTCGACCGTGGCCTGCTTGGCGCCGCGGATGCCGGGGTCCGTGACGGGGCCCAGGATCGGGGGGAGCGCCTCCAGGTGGCCGGATTCGCTGAGCACCGTGCGAAGGTGTTGCAGGATGCCGGCCTGGATGCGTCCGATCGCCTGTGCCGAGGGCGCCCGCAGCCTCTGCCAGGCGGCCTCGGTGAGCAACTGTTCCATAGCCCTCCGATTACCGGCTGTTTGACTTAACCATTTTCCCAGAATATCCGGCGATATGACGGTGTTTGGGCAATATCTAAGGCCGAGTTCCGGCATTCTGCCAACTATGGATGATTTGGACCGGCGACTTATCGCAGAACTGCGGCGCGACGGCCGCGCGCACGTGACCAGTCTGGCGCACAAGCTGGAGGTGCCCCGTTCGACGGTTCAGGAACGGCTGCGCAGGCTGCACGACACCGGCGTCATCGTGCGCTTCGTCCCGGTTCTGGACCACGCGGCGATGGGGCAGCCGCTGCTCGTCCTGATGCTAGCGACGTTCAAGCCCGACGACGGCCTGGGCCAGCGGGAGGTCGCCGAGGCGCTGGTGCGCATCCCGGGCATCACCGAGGTCCACCTGATCACCGGCGAGTGGGATTTCCTCATGAAGCTCCGGGCGGCTGACATGAGCGATCTCTCCAACCTCATCATCGACCGCATCCGTTCCACGCGGGGCGTCGCGCGGACGCTCACGATGACGAGCCTGCACACGGTTGCGGAAGAGCCGGCGTGACGACGCGGACCGGTCCGGATCATGTGCCATATGCCGGATGACACGTTTTGACACAAAGAATGGTGTTCGGGGAAAGATTCAAGAGGGGCGCCGGGTCGGCGCCATCGAGGCCTACCATGAAGACCATCTTCGCCACCCTGCTAGCCCTGTTTGCGACCCTCCTGGTCGCTGCCGTCGCCACGCCCGCCCAGGCCAACCCCACCGATGGCACGGTCGTTGAGTGCTGGGTTCACTCCCACACGATGGAGGTCCGCACCGTGCCCGAAGTGGCCACCCACATCGCCGGCGAGACCGGTTTCTGCGCCATGCGCCTGGCCACGTGCACCGTCCTGCACGCCGAGACCCGCGAGTACCGCACGCCCGAGCAGTGGGTTCAGCACTTCGCCCGCCACGCCCAAGAGTGCACCTGATTCCCGTTCTGATCCTCTGCCGCCTTCACCCCTCCGCCTCGGCCGCGTCAAGGCCCAGAGCCGCCAGCAGGGCCAGCGCCACCGTGGCCGCGCCGAGCGCCCAGCCGGCCAGCACGTCCGACAGCCAGTGAACGCCCCCAAGCACGCGCCCCGCGCCGGCGACCACCGGTGCGACGACCAGGAGGGCCAGCAGCGCGGCCCGCCATCGCGCTGAGCCCGCGGGCGACGTTTGTCCGGCGCGCGCCGCCCACGCCGCGGCCGCGATCCATAGCAGGCCCC
>JBFJYU010000318.1:0-3575 GCA_041622435.1 Thermoplasmatota archaeon
AATGAAGCGCTTGGGCTCCAGCGGCTCCAGTTCGTCAACGTGCTCGCCGGTACCGATGAAGACGACGGGGGCGCCGGTGGCCGCGACCGCCGAGAGCGCGCCGCCACCCTTTGCCGTACCATCCATCTTCGTGATGATGGTGCCCGTCAGGCCCACGGCCTCATGGAACGCCATGGCCTGGCTGGCGGCCTGCTGGCCCACCTGGGCGTCCATGACGAGGAATTTCTCGTCCGGGTTGGCTGCGGCGAAGATGGCTTCCATCTCCGACACGAGGCCTTGCTCCAGCTTGTCGCGGCCCGCCGTGTCCACGATGATGATGTCGCACTTCTTCCTGAGCTCGGCCATGCCGCGCTGCACGATGCCGACAGCCCGGTCGCTGCCGTGGGTCTCGCCGCCCTGGGGCCGCTCGCCGTAGAATGCTACCTGGACGCTGTCGGCCAGGGTCTTCAACTGGTCGTGCGCCGCGGGCCGGTGAACGTCGGCCGCGATGACGCCGACTCGCATTCCCTTGCGCTTGTAGTAGTTGGCCAGCTTGCCCGTGGTTGTGGTTTTACCCTGACCGTACAGGCCGACCATCATGATGACCTGCTTGCGCAGCGGCACCTTGCGCGGCTCGCCCAGCAGCTTCACCAGTTCGTCGTGCACGATGTGGATCACGTGCTCGCGGTTGGTCATGCCCGCCGGCGGCCGCTCCTCCAGCGCCCGCTTCTCGATCACCTTGGACAGTTCGAGCACCTGGCGCACGTTCATGTCCGCTTGCAGGAGCGCACGCTGGATGTCGCGCGTGACCTCCTTGATGAGCGCGGCGTCGATGTGGCCCGCGTTGGCGACCTTCTTGAGCGTCGAGCGGAGGCTGTCGCCAAGGCCCTCAAGAACCATGGATTCGACTTACGGCCTGATGCTATATGAAGGGCGTCAACCCCGGGGCCGCCTGCGGACCTTCGCCCCGGCGGCTTTGGCGGGCGCGTGGACGCTTGCTCGGGTGCCGCGGGGGCAGGGCGAGATCGGCCCACCAACGGTTGGCCAGCCCCCGCTTGCTTCGGCGTGGCCTCCGCCCAGGGGCCCCTTCGCCTCCCCTCCCCTTAGTCCCCTCGTCCGCTCGCTCGATGCGACCCATGCCCATTATGCCCAACGGGGCCCGAAGGCTCGGGGGGGCACGCCCCACGGGGGGAGCGGCCCTCAGGCCAATGGCCCCGCCGTGTGCTGGTTAATGCCTCCGGCGATGAGGCTGGGGTGTGTGGGAACACCTTCCCGCCAGTACTCTGAGGTATGAACATGAAATGGCAAAAACCGGTCCTAGTGATTCTCCTGATCGCCGTTGCACTCCTGGGCCCCATGGTGGCCTACGCGGGCGTTTCGGTGATCTGGCCCGAGAGCACGAAAACGATTGACGTGGATGAAACGCCCCCGATCACGTTCGCGGCTGGCTCAGACCACTCCAGCGCCAACACTCTGGGCTTTGCCGGCGCCTTCACCGGAACCGACAACGACGCGTCGTACACGCTGACGGTCAACGGCCTGTCGGGCGGCACCATCACCATCGACGACCTCGTCACGATCACCAAGGACGCGGCCATCTCGACGTTCAAGATCGAGACCACCAGCACGCTGTCCGGCATCAACCCAGACACCCTCAAGATCCGCTTGTGGACCGGGGCCACGGCTCCGACCGCCGATGGCGATGCCCAGGTTTGCGCTGTTCTCGACCTGGAGACCGCCGCCGAGTCCACCAACTCGTGCAGTGGCACCACCGTCTACATGCAGCTGATCTACGACCTGCCCACCGGCCAAACCACCGAAAGTGGCTCAGTCACGCTGCGGCCATCATCGATCGTCTTCGCCTAGACCTGATGCCATCCTCTTCCCCCTCTTCCCCTCTTTTCTCGCCGCTTGGCGCCGGCCGCTGCCAGCATGGCTGCGCGCCGCACGCGGCCGGCTCGGCTCCGTCATCCAAGGCTTGACCCGTCGCGCCGCCAGTTTCACCGGTCTTGGGGCTGACGTGGCCGGGCATCGTCGACGCCGCACATCCCGCGCCCAGCCGGCCCTATTTAAGTCCCCAAGAGGGGGCTTTCGTGACAGGATGAAGCCACCCCCGGTCCTCAGGGTGCCTTCCCCCCAGTCCCTCTGTGGTCCCTTCATACCCTCAGACAACGAGGAACCCATGCGGAGTGTGCGACAGCACCCCTGCCGTCCGCCGGATTCCACATGACCCCGACCGCGAAGCCGCTTTGACCTCCAGTCCCGGAGCCACGGCGAGCGCGTGGACCAGGTCGATGGCCACCGATGGCGGCCGTTGCGCTGGTGCCGGGACAAGCCCAGACGACCCAATGATGCCTGAACGCCAAGCCCGCCCCATGCGAGACAGCAGGCCTCGCAGCCCCGTCGGCCGAGCGCGAGCCGGGCCGACCCCGGACCGGGCCAAAGGGCTGAGCTGGCGGCGGGGGTCAATCCGCTTCGATGCCGCCCACGTTCCCCGCGTGGGCCGCGTGCGGTCGCTGTGGCCGCATCGGCGCTGCCGGGCCCCCGACCGCCGGCGGGCGATCATCCACTTTGAGGCCCATCTTCAGCGGTCCAACGGTCGCTCGCGCCGGCTGCCCGTCTTGCCGGAGCGCACGACGGCGCAGCGGGAGAAGGACCTGCGGCGCCTGGCGGCGGCCCGCGTGGGTCTGCTTATCTTGGTCCTGCTGGCGGGCTCCGTGGCCGGCACCCTGCTGAACATGTCGGGCGCGGGGCGCACTTACACCGTGGCGTCGGGCAGCATGGAGCCCAGCCTGCCCAAGGGGGCCTTGGCAATCGTCGGCAACGAGGCCGTCGATGTTGGCGACATCATCGTCTATCGGAGCCCGGTCGGTGCCGACCAGGTCCACCGAGTCAAGGAAATACGAAACATCGACGGCGACATTTACTATTTCACACAGGGCGACGCCAACCCCCAGTCTGACAGTTTCCTCGTTCCCGAGGAGGATGTGCTGGGCGTCCTGCAACACCAAATCCCGTACCTGGGCGAGCTGTGGCTGCTGCCCCAGCACATCCACATGGCCCTGTTTGCTGCCTGCGTCCTAGCCTACCTTGCCGTCACGTTCTGGGAGTCGCGGTCCGTACTTCGTCCCCGCCACCTGGTGGTCGGGCTCATGGTTGGACTGGTTGTCACCGCCCCACTGGCCCTGGCGCAAGTCGGCGTCGCCTACCCGGACGCCACAGGCACGATCGACGTCGCGACCAGCCCGCTGGCGATGGCGGCGGGCGACGCGGGCCAAGCCACCATCGACGCCGACACCAACGGCGCGACCGTGACCCTGTCGGAGGGCACGGCGCCCCTGTGGAAGGAGATCGTGCTGTGGCATTGCGAAGCATCCGACGAGACCACGGCCGGGTGCACCCACGCGCCGGGCGGCACCAGCTACGCCGAACTCCAGTCCACGCTGTTCAAGCTCGGCACCTACGACCCCGATCCCACGTTCTACCTGGAGGCGGAGATGACTGCCCCGTCGGGGGGCTCAATTTCGGCCATCCTGCACGACAAGACGACCGGGACCGACGTCTCGGCGAGCGAAATCACCACGACCAACACGGGC
>JBFJYU010000319.1:0-3555 GCA_041622435.1 Thermoplasmatota archaeon
ACCATCCGCTGCGCTACGCGCTTGATGACCTGCTCCTTCGAGCCCTTCTTGGCGACGAGGACGCGACCCGACTTGCGCCACGGAACCATCGGGTCCCGGGCATCCTCCTCCAGTTTCGGGTCGAGGCCGGAGCGCTTGGCCGCTGACTCCACCCAGGCAGCGTCCGGGTCCTTCACCGCCAAGCTGACGGAGACGCGGCGGCCCTGTGCACGGCTAAGCTTCCGGTTGAAGTACCGGGGCCATAGCACGAAGCGGTCTCCGCCGCGGGAAACCATGGTGCCTACTCGACCAGAACGCCGTTGAGGGCGCCGTGCTGGCCGGGGCGGCTGGTCACGCGGGCCTTGCCGAGGTTGGTCTCGACGATGGCGCCCTTCGTGATGATGTTGCGGCGAACGTAGTGGATGTTGGCCGGGTTCTCGACGACCGTCTTGAGTTCGGCGACCTTGGTCTTGCCGTCCTTGCCGGTCACGTTGATCTTGTCCGTGGACAGGAGCTTGACCTTCTGGTTGTCACCCTTGGCGCGCACAAGCTTTTGCTTGTGGCCGGCCACGTGGGTTTCGAGGCGTTCGCGGGCCACTTCGAAGCGGCGCTTGCCGCGAGAAGAAATGAGACGGCCGCCAGTGGATTTGCGTCGGGATTCACCTTGCCATAGAGCCATGGATTCACCTGGAGTGGATGGAGCGGCCGAGAAGGAGGTGGTATAAGAGCGTTGGTTTGGCGGGTCGCGTGATCCGACGGCCGGGTCCGCCGACGCTCAGGTGGCCGCTTTGCGGGACCGCCGGGCGCCCGCCGGAGCGCGCCGGAGAAGGCCGGAGCAGGCCTCAGTCCTCGTCGTAGCGCTGGTGGAGTTCCACCGGGGCGGTCTTGCGCGTGCGCAGGTTGAGCATCTCGACGCCCAGCGCGAAGGCCATGGCGAAGTAGACGTAGCCCTTCGGGATGTGTTGGTCGAAGCCCTCAGCGATGAGCAGCACCCCAATGAGAACCAGGAAGCTGAGTGCCAGCATCTTGACGGTCGGATGGCGGTGTACAAACTCCGCGATGGGTCCGGCGGCCACCAGCATGACGCCGATGGCGACGACCACGGCCGCGACCATCACCGGGATGATGTCGGTCATTCCGACGGCGGTGATGACGGAGTCCAACGAAAACACGATGTCGAGCAGGACGATCTGGACGAGGACGGCCGCCAGGGTGGCCTGAACCCGGGCGGACGCGTGGCCCTGGGGCGCCTCAAGGCTCTGGTGGATCTCGTGGGTGGCCTTGGCCACCAGGAAGAGGCCGCCTAGCAACAGGACGAGATCGCGGCCGCTGACCTCCACGTCCAGGACCGCAAACAGGGGTGCCGTGAGGCCGATGACCCAGGCCAGCGAAAGGAGCAGCAGGATGCGGAAGACCATCGCGAGCAGCAAGCCGATCGTGCGGGCCCGCTTCTGTTGTTCAAGGGGCAACTTCTGACTGAGGATGCTGATGAAGACGATGTTGTCGATTCCAAGCACGATCTCCAGCGCCGTCAAGGTCAGGAAGGCCAGCCAGGCGTCCGGGGATGTCAGCAGTTCCAGAACCACGGGCCGGGGCAAGTCTGGGAGTTCATAGTCTGTTCAGGCGGTTGCCGTCGCCCGCCGACGCCCGGAGGGTTGTCGCCCTACACTGCATGGCGCAGTGCCATGAGCAGGAAGGCGGCCGTGACGAGGTAGCCCGACAGGTCGGTGTGCCGCCCGAGGCGCTCGGCCTGTGCATGAACGCGGGCGCTGTCCCCCTCGTCCACGGCCCTCTTCAGGCGCGCCTCCGCCGGTCGGTGCACCAGCACGCCAAGCAACAAAGCAACGATTCCCAGGCCGGCGCCGGCAATCAGCATCATGCCGGGCCGGGTCGTGGCATCGACGCCTAGGCGCCAGTACAGCGCGCCGCCACTGGCGACGGTGAGGATCGACGCGGGACCGAACCACCGGCCGCCGCCCCCGCGTTGCGTCAGGGCGGCAACGATGCCCAGTCCCTCTGAGCCGGCGTCCCGGACCGCGGGGGCGACGATCAACTTGTGGTACCAGCCGGCGCCCAGCCAGGCCGATGCGGCCAACAGATGGACGGCCAGGATGAGCGGGTCCAGGTTCATGGGCCACCCCGGTTCAAGCGTCCGCCCGCGCCGCGGGGTCAGGGTGGCCTGCGGGCCCCAGGGTGTCCAACAGGATCGCGGCAGCGGGCAACACGCCCATCGCGAGGCTGATCCAGCCGCCGCCGAGCTCCAGCAGCATCGAAGCGCCGACGAGCAGGGGGCCGGCCGCGAAAAGGTAGCCATCCAGACGGCCGGCCGCGCCGCGGCGGCGAGCCCCGGCCCACAACGCGTACGCGGTTCCCCATGCGGCCATGAAGCCCAGCATGACGAGCGCGTGCATGTTCAGGAAGGCGCCAAAGCCGGCCGGAAACGGCGCGGTCGCCGCGAGCGATCCGACGAGGGGGCCGGTCTTGTAGGGCACCATGCCGATCAGCGCCGTCGCCGCGGCCGCCGCCCACACGCCGCCGTGGGCCCAGCGGGCGCGCCGCAGCCAGTGCGCATCAGCGGGCATGGGCGACCGTCGGGCGACGCTGGCGGGGACCGCGATGATGAAGGCCACGATGACCAGGGTCTGCCACCAACCGCCGGGCTCGGCATCGGCTGCCAGAACAGCCATGTTGTCGTGCAGGACCGCCACGCTGCCGTCGATCCGGACCGCCCGGTCGTCGACGTTTTCAACGACGAAGGAAACATCGGTCCAGGCGTCGTCGCAGCACTGGATGAGGTGGTTGACGGTGAGACTCCGGCCTGGCCCCGCGACCACGTCCCCGTGGATGGTGACGGTGATCAGTCCGTCGGCCGACAGTTGGCCGAGCGCTCGGTGCCAATGGACCGGGCGGTCGACCACGAGCCGCTCGCCGGGCTCCAGCGTCCAGGGACCGACCAGGGATGGAACGTCGCCATGCGCGGCCGCGCCCGGCACGAGCAGGAGTAGGAGCGGGAGCCAGAGAACGGCCCGGGTCCGGGGCGTACGCATGGTTCACCGGGGCACGGCGGCGGCTGCCGGCTGGGGCGCCCGGCGGACTGCGCGGGCTTGGACGGTCTTGGCGGCGGCCACCATCAGGATCGTGCCCGCCGCGAAGCCGGGCAGGTGGAAACCGTACTCCAATGCGATCAGGCCGGCCATGTTCTCGCCGTTGATCATGTGCAGGCTGTCATGGATCCAGTAGCTGCCCGGAATGAACACGATGGCCAAGTGGGCCGCGGCGCTCCATCGGGTGAAGATGCGCCGGGTCCACTCGAAGCCGAAGGCCAGGTAGCCGATGGCGACGCCCATGGCGAGGGAACTGAGGGCGCTGTAGAGCATGAGCAGGGCGATCTGAGGCCCGGTCGGTTCCGGGCCGTGAACTTCCGGCCAGACCATCTGTCCGACGGGGGCGCCGGGCGTCAAGACGAAGGCAGGCAGTCCGATGGCCACAGCCATCAGGAGAATTTTCTTGCTGGTTTGCATGTTTTCACCGCGCCGCGGGGCCGCGGCAACCGGATACATCCGCCGCCGGGTATGG
>JBFJYU010000320.1:0-3548 GCA_041622435.1 Thermoplasmatota archaeon
CTCTCGACGGCTGTCGGCGCCGCCCGCGCCGCGCCCCCCGGCGCGCGCACGATCCTCCTCGTCGGCGATCTGAGCCTCCACCACGACCTCAACGGACTCGCCGCCCAAGCCCGCCACGCCGGCGGCCGCCTGACCACGGTGGTCGTCAACAACCACGGCGGCGGCATCTTCCACCACCTTCCCATCGCGGCCGACGACCGCTTCGAGGACTTGTTCGCCACGCCCCACTCCTGGGACATCCTGCGCGTCGCCGCCGGCCTCGGCTTGTCCGGCACCCGCGTCATCGGCACCGAAGGCCTGGCCCAGGCGCTGGACTTGCTGGAAGGCGGCGTGGTGGAGGTGGTCGTGGACCGCGTGGCCGCAGCGGAGGCTCGGCGGGGGCTTCAAGAAGCGGTTGGAGACGCCCTCGGGGGCTCGTAGGCCTCTGGACTGGTGGAGTTAGACAACAAGCGGGGACTGGCCCCCAAAAACGGGGAAGAGCGCGAGCCTCGGTGGGCCCAGGGGCCACCGCACCCCTCAAAACGAGACCCGGGGTCGGCCCGGCCATGAGCCAGCAGACCAACGCCCCGCTTGGCCCCGGCCAGGGCCGCGAAGGCGTCACCACCGAGTCCATGATGGCCGCCACCGGCCTGGACTGGAAGGTCGCCAAGGAGTACGAGGACATCACGTACCACAAGGCGGACGGCATCGCCCGCATCGCCTTCAACCGGCCGGAGATCCGCAACGCGTTCCGGCCCAAGACGACGGATGAAGTCATTGACGCGATGATGGAGGCCTGGCACGACACCTCCATCGGCGTCGTGCTCTTCACGGGTAACGGCCCCAGCGCCAAGGACGGCAAGTGGGCGTTCTGCTCCGGCGGCGACCAAACCGTGCGCGGCGACGCGGGCTACGTGGACGAAGAGGGTGTGCCCCGACTCAACGTCCTGCGCCTCCAGCGCATCATCCGGTCCATGCCCAAACCCGTGATCGCCCTGATCGGCGGATACGCTGTCGGCGGCGGGCACGTCCTGCACGTCGTGTGCGACATGACCATCGCCGCCGAGAACGCCGTCTTCCAGCAGACCGGACCCAAGGTCGGCTCCTTCGACGGCGGCTTCGGAAGCAGCCACCTCGCGCGGCTCGTCGGGACCAAGAAGGCCCGCGAAATCTGGTACCTGTGCCGCCAATACTCGGCCGCCGACGCGCTCCAGATGGGCCTGATTAACCACGTCGTGCCCCTGGAGGACCTGGAAGCGACCGGTGTCGAATGGGCCAACGAAATCCTGGACAAGAGCCCGCTGGCCATCCGCACGCTCAAATCGGCATTCAACGCGGACGAGGACGGCCAAGCCGGCATCCAGGAACTCGCCGGAAACGCCACGCTGCTGTTCTACCAGACGCCGGAGGCCCAGGAAGGCCGCGACGCGTACCTCGCCGGCAAGAAGCCGGACTTCCGCGGGAAGAAGTGGTTGCCATGATGGACGAATTCGAAGACGAATTCCCCCGCGCGTACTGCCACATGGATCAGGTGGACGAGAAGATCCAGGCGTTCGAGCAGAAGTACTGCACGCCCCTCAACGCGGAGGACATGCGCGCCGTCTTCGCCGAGGTGCACACCGACCACGAAGAGTGCGAGTGCGACTGCTGCCTGGCCGCTTGACGCCAGGATCGTCAAGCACGGCCGCCGCTTGCAGGCGCCGGTTGCACCGTGCGAAGGCCTAATGGTAACTTCACCTTCCCTTGGTTCCATGCCACGCCATAGTACACTCCGGACGCTGTTGATCGTCGCGTCGTTCGTCGCCTTCACCCTGATGGCTGCATCCAGTCCGGTCGCCGCCTGCGAGGCGCCTTGCTCCGGGCCCCCGGGAGCCATTTTCGATGGCCCCTGCTTCAACGTCTGCGACCCCGCCAACGGGCTCCTGACCTACGTCAACGACATGGCGCGCGGACTGTGCGTTCCGTATTGTTGATGGCCGGCTGAGCCTTCGCGGAGCCGGCGCCCTCCGGCAAAGGCCAAACGAGGGGCGCGTGTGGCCGCCACATGACCATGGGAGCCTGGCTCTCCACGCTCCGCGTTCGAACCCTGCCGGCGGCCGCCGTGCCGGTGTTGATGGGGGCCGCACTCGCTTGGCGCGTTGAGGCGTTCGCGGCGCTGCCGGCGCTGGCGGCGCTCGTGGGCGCGTTGCTCATCCAGATTGGGACCAATTTGGCCAATGACTACTACGATCACGTGAAGGGCGCGGACACCCCGGATCGGGCGGGCCCGGCGCGGGCGAGCGCGACGGGTGCGCTGGCGCCACTGGCCGTGCGCAACGCGGCGTTTGCCACGTTTGGCCTGGCGGCCCTGGTGGGGTCCTATCTGATCTGGATCGGCGGGGCGCCCATTCTGATCATCGGCATCGCTGCCATTGCCAGCGGTATCCTCTACACGGCCGGCCCGAAGCCCCTCGCCTACGTCGGACTCGGCGACCTGTTCGTGTTCGTCTTCTTCGGCCCCGTTGCCGTGATGGGAACGATCTACGTTCAGGCCCCCGACCGCTTCGCCGAGCCCGGCGTATGGATGCCGGGCTTGTTCTGGGGCATGGCCGTCGGCGCGCTGGCCACGGCGATCCTGGTCGTCAACAACTTGCGGGACCGCCCTACGGACGAGCGCGCGGGCAAGCGCACGCTGGCCGTCCGTTTCGGCGACCGGTTCGCGCGCATTGAGTACGTCGTGGCCCTCGCCGGGGCCTACGCGCTGAGCCTGCTCGCGTTTGCCCGGCACGCTGACTGGACCCAGATCCTGCCGCTCGCCAGCCTGCCGCTGGCCTTCATGGTCACGCGCACGGTCCTCACCGACCACCCCGACCGGGCGGCGCTCAACCCGGCCCTCGGCGGCACCGCCCGCTTGTTGCTCGTGTACGGGCTGCTGGCCATGCTGGGACACCTGCTGGGGGCGTGACGGTGGATCTGCGGCTGCGGCTGCACCCGCTGGAGCTGCCGTTGGCGCGGCCGTACCGGTGGGCCAAGGGTGTCCAGCACACCCGTTCGGTCGTACTGGTCGAGGCGGGCGACGGCAGCCTCGACTGCGGCCGCGGCGGCCCTGTTGGATGGGGTGAGTGCGCACCGCCGCCCCACGACCCGCGTTCCGCCGCCGTACTGGCCGAAGCCGCGCGTGCCTGGCTGCCGTCCGGCGACGGCGAGGCGGCGTTGGCGGACCTGCGTTGCCCTGATCCCAGGCTGCGGGCAGGCTTCGCCGGTGCCATCCTGGACCTGCTGGCCCAAGCACGCGGCGTCAACCTCGCCCAGCTCCTAGCCGACCGCGCCGGGCTGGCGCGCCCGCCGGCGGATCGGGTCCCGGTGAATGCGCTGGTGACGGCCGCAACGCCCGCTGGCGCGGCAGCGGAAGCCGCCGCCGCGATCGGGCGCGGGTTTCGTACCCTGAAGATCAAGTGCGGCGCCGAGCGGGAGGTCGACCTGGCGCGCATCGCGGCCATCCGCCAGGCCGCGCCACGTTGCAGCCTGCGCCTGGATGCCAACGAATCCTGGAGTCCCGAGTGGGCGCTGGCGCACCTCGAAGCGCTGGC
>JBFJYU010000321.1:0-3520 GCA_041622435.1 Thermoplasmatota archaeon
CCCGGCGTGCGATCCGTGCGCGTCAGGAAGCTGCCGCGAACCGAACGCCTCCCTTGCGCGGGAGTCGCAGCCGGTGGCGCGCCCGGCTCCGGTGGCTCCGGGGCCGGCTCCGACGGCTCGGCGGCCGGCGCCTCGACAGGCACCTCGTCCGAAGGAGCCTCGGCTGGGGCCTCGGGCGCGGCCGGGGCAGAACCCGCCGCTTCCGGGGCCTCTTGCAGACGCATGCGGGCAAAGCAGTGGGGGCACTTTGCCGCCTCCGCGTCAGCCGCGACGTCGAAGTCCAACCCGCACGCAGGGCACGTCGTTTCGAAGATGTCGATGGGCACGAGAAAAGGTCCTCCGGAAAGCAGCCTCTCGGAGTGGCGCGTTCCTCTTAAGCGCCCCGACAACGGCGCTTGAATGGACCCGGCCCAAAAGCGCACCGTGCTGCCGCCCAGAACGGCGCCGGCAGCACGGCCCCGCGCGGAGACCAACTCAGCCTAGGACGCCCAGCAACTCGCGGTACTGCGCCAGGGCCGCTTCCCGGCTCACCGGATGGGTCTGGATGCGGAACTTGACCTGCACCGTGTCATCGCCTGACCCCGGCTGGAGGGTCCCCCCGTACGCCGCCTGCTTGTCCAGTCGCAGGTAGAGGGTTCCCTCGTCGTCCACGCGGGCCTCCAGGTTCGCCACCACCTCGTCACGGACCGCGCCATCGGCAAACAGGAACTCAAAGGCGTCGCGCACCGCGCGGTTGCGCGTCACGTTCACTTCCATCATCGTCACCTCACCGCCGAATTGCGAGTCAAAAGCCGTCGCCTCCAGCGCCTGGGCGAAGGCCTCGGCGTCAAGCCCGCTGGCGACGCGCAGCGCTTCGCCGACACGCTCAGGGTCCTCGGTCTGATGCGCTGTCGCGCGCAGCTTCAACCAATGGAAGCGGGGAGCCATACGGGCCGCAGCCCTGGCTCAGTCAAGAAGCAATCCAAACGAAAAGGAGCCAGCAAGCTGGAGGAGTCATCTCAAGGCGGCCGGCAGGAGGCAGCGGCCCCGTGGCCAGCGCAGCAACCATTAGCCCCACCGTCCATGCACGCACGTGGTTACCATGATCACGCGAAACTCAAGTCTCTTGGCCGCCAGCCTTCTGGTTCTCACCGGCCTTACGCCTGCGGCAGCCGCAACCCACATGGATGACTGGGGCGACACCAACCCGTGCGATCAGTTCCAGCCGCCGATGACGGGACCCCACTGCGATGCGTATGATACGGTTATGGACTCCGCCTTGGTCAATGGCATCCAAGCCAGCATCGACGATCTCGCCCACGCGCCCCTCTGGGGCATGATTTCATGTTTCCTCAATGAGCCGCCAGTGAACTGGCTCAGCGTGTGCGTTTTCTAGGGCCCCATGGCCCTGGCCTTACGCGTTGACCTCGAGGGGACCAGCCACCCATCGTTCCTTCACGGCGTTTCCACAGCCGCCAACGGCGCGCCTGCGCGCTGACCGCGGGTAAACCGCGCGTCGGTTTGGCGTTGTATCCGGCGCAGCTTCAGCCAATGGAAGCGGGGAGCCACGCGGGCCGCAGCCCTGGCTCAGTCAAGAAGCATGCCCAACGAAAAGGAATGGAAGAGGAGGGGGAAGGAATCAACTTGATTCGAATCAGGCAGCCGGACGCTCGCCGTAGTAGACAATAATGTCGATGATGACATTATTGCTCAGGTCCTCCAGGGACGGGGACGTGTCAACCGGCACCCATGTTCCGCTGGTAGCGGAAACGAAGTAGGAAATGCTCTGGGTGAAATTCGTGCCGTCAACGGTCGTCACCTCAGTGCCCACGTCGCTCAGGGCCACGCCGTCGGGGTCGCAGATCGCAATGGACGCGGATCCGCCGGCGACCTTGGCCTCGGCCCAGGTCGCGCCTTCCAGGACCTCGAACTTGAACTGCTTGTAGTAGGTCGAATCGCCCAGCGACGAGTACGGGTCAGCGCCCGTTCCGTCGCACGAGTCGGCCGCCAGGGTCGGGGGGGCCGGCGTCTTGAACTGGTGGCTCTTGGCGAGCTGCGGGTGGCTGACGAACACCTGCGTCAGCAGGCTCACGATCTCGCCCGCGTCATCAATGACGCTCAGGGTCACGTTGACGACGCCGGGGCGGTCGAAGTTGAACGTGGCCGGCGTGAACTTGCCGTTGGAGAACAGGGTCGCGGTGCGCGTCTGGTTGCTGTCGGCGACCGTGATGGCCGCCTGGTCCACCGAGCCGTCGGAGTCCACAGAACCGGACGCGTCGAAGGTCAGGTTGCCGCCCAGCATGACCTGCCGGGTCTCGTTGCCGCCATCGTCGAACACGAGCAACGCCACTGTCGGCGGCACGTTCGGGACAACCGTCTCGTTCTCGGCGGTCTCGTTGCCGACGCCCGTGTCGGTGCCCAACTCGTTGGCGGGGCAGTCGGCGTCGGTGTGGCCGTCATCGCAGTGGTCATCGGTGGGCTCGTCATCGCTGCCGAAGCAGCCGGAGAGGGCCGCCGCCGCTACGAGTGCGAGGGCCAAAAGGGCACGCAACTTCATGGTCTTCGAGACGGCCTGTTAGCGTGGGATGTTAAAAGGACTGTGCTACCACTGTGATCCATCGGGGTGGGCGAGGGGGGCCGCCGGGCCTGGGGATCGCCGGGGTCGCTACAGGAGGGCGCGTCTGAAACCCTAAGAAGCCCCCTCTCGTGGCCCGGCGCGAACGCCATGTCTGAGGACCAGTTGGAGAAGTGGAGCGTCGATTTGGAGCAGCGCATCGCGGCTGAAGTTGCCGCGGACCCGCTGCCGTTTGTAGGCGATGGCTCCCGCCCGGTCTGGTCCATTGACACGCCGCCGCCGTACCCGAGCGGCCGCTGGCACATCGGCGCGGTGGCGGGTTACAGCCTGATTGATGTGATCGCGCGCTCGAAGCGAATGGAGGGGCACGATGTGCTGTTCCCGTGGGGCGTGGATCGCAACGGCATCAACATCGAGTTCGCCATCGAGAAGAAGTTCAAGAAGCGGATGCAGGACTGGGATCGGGCTGAGTTCAACGCGGCGTGCGAGGAGGCCATCTCGGAGTTCTCGGACGACATGGTTCGCATCGGTCAGCGCATTGGCCTGTCGTGCGGCTTCGCCGGGGGTTACAAAACGGACTCGCCCGAGTACCGCGCGTTCAGCCAGGCTCAGTTCCTGAAGCTCTTCGAGGATGGGCTGATCGTTGAGGAGCTGCGCCCCAACTCTTACGATCCGAAGCTTGGCACCACCATCGCCGACGCCGAGGTGTTCTACGAGGAGCGCAAGACGCGCCTCAATCACGTCAAGTGGACGGTGAAGGAGACCGGCGAGACGATCGTCATCTCGACGACGCGGCCCGAGTTGATCTGTGCCTGCCGGCAGGTGCTGGTGCACCCGGACAACGAAGCCACCGCCCATCTGATTGGCAAAACCGCCGTGCTGCCCACGATCAACGGCCGAAGCCTGGGCAACAGCGGCAACGCGGAGGTGCCCATCGCAGCCAACACCCACGTCAAGGCCGACTTC
>JBFJYU010000322.1:0-3520 GCA_041622435.1 Thermoplasmatota archaeon
CATGCGCGCGGCGCTGGATGAACGCAGGCTCCTTTAGTCGGGGTACAGCGTCGAGGTGGGGCAGCGCGCGGAGCTGGAGACCCACGGCTCCTACCTGGCCGCCGAGGTCGCCCTGGCCGGCACGGCGCTGACGCTGTGGGGTGCCGGCTGGAGGCGCCCAGGGCCCAGGCCAAGGGAGGGAACCGAACGCCTCGTGTGGCTACTTGAGCGGGGCCAAGACCACCTGCGGGCCAACCTGCGATTGCTCGTCCTGGCGGCACCGATGCTGCTCCTGGTGGGCTTCTTCGGCATTGAATACATGGATAACGGCCCCTTCGCCAGCGGCCCCGGCTTCGATGCCGCCAGCGCCTGGCTGTCGTGGCTCATGGGAGGCCTGTGGGTCTTCGCCGTCCTCGCCTGGCTGGCCCTGGCCACGAGAATCATGCTAGCCCTGCGCCACCTGCGCCGAACGCCTGCCCCTGACCTCTTCGACGAGGCGGGGGACGCCCGTGCGTAAGCCGGACCTCTTCGTCCTGGCGCGCTTTCTCGATGCCCTGCACGCGCACCCCGGCGGAATCAGCCGATCGGCCCTTCAGCGGGCAGCGCGCGTAAACTACGACATTTTCCGCGCCTACGTTGAACTAATGGAGGCGCGGGGGCTGGCGGCGGCCGGGGACGGCGGCCACGTCGAGTTGACGCCGGCCGGGGCCGCCGCACGGGAGCGCCTGCTCGACTGGATCGAGGACATTCTGGGGGGCCTTCCCCGCTAGCTCGGCAAGTACCGGCCTTACGGCACGCTGATGCAGCGGTAATCGTACATCTCGCCGCCGCCCGTGCACGAAAAGCCGTCCGCGCCGGCGTGGAAGACGCCTCCGTGGCGGCCGTCGTCGCCGTCGAGACGGTACACGACCGATACGCCGGGCTCGGCCTCATCGAATTCGACGGTGATCGTTTCCTGGGCGGCGGCCGGAGCCAGCGCCACCTGCGCGACTAGTAGCAAAACGAACCAGTTTCCGTTCATTAAAAACAAAGCAGGCGCAACTCGATAATGACCGTTTCCCACCGGCAGCCACGAGGGGCCAGGCTGGACCGCCGAGCCCTTCAACCGGGTGGCGCTCGGGGCGTTATGGGTTACCGGGTCGATACTGTCCCCCTGTGGTGGCGACCCTTCTGGTGGCTCGCGTGCTGGGCGGGGGCCGTCGTCGCGTGGGCCCAATTCACGCTGCTGCGCTGGACCGTGCGCGTGCGCGTCGAGGGCGCCGAGAACGTGGCGGCGCCCGGCGGCCGCATCTATTGTTTTTGGCACGAGGGGCTGTGGATCTGGTTCACGGCCATGGCACCCCACCCGCGCCGGATCGCTCCCCGGCAACCCCAGGTGTGGATGCAGCACCCGGCGGCGTTCATGAAGCCGGTGCATGCCACGCTTCGCTTGCTTGGAATTGGCATTGTGCTGGGCTCCAAGGGCGAAGAGGGGCGGGCCGCCGTGGACGCCGTTGCGGCCGTCCTGCGTGAAGGCGGCGCCACCGCCGTGGCTCCCGACGGACCCCATGGCCCCGTACGGCAGTTGAAGAAGGGGGTTCTTCACATGGCGGCGGCCAGCGGAGCGCCCATCGTTCCCGTGCGCTTCGAGGCCAGCCGCTCCTTCCGGCAGCGGGGCTGGGACCGCAAGGTCACGCCTCTGCCCTTCGCGCGCGTCACCATTGGCTTCGGTGACCCGATCGAGGTGACGCCCGGCGAGTTGGACGCGGCCGAGGCGGCTTTGGTGGCTGCCCTGGCTTGAAGCCCCGGTCGATGGCCAGTCGGGACCGGTCGGGACCGGTCGGGACCTTACCCGGACGTGTCGGGTGGCCGGCTCCGACCATGCTAAGCCCTGCGCCGGCCATCACCCACCGATCAC
The DNA here is from genome assembly GCA_041622435.1 of Thermoplasmatota archaeon. Lineage (GTDB taxonomy): Archaea > Thermoplasmatota > E2 > JACPAO01 > JAHFTW01 > JBFJVP01. Next base: position 1,877 of record JBFJYU010000322.1, read on the forward strand.
GATGGTCCTCCGCGCCCTGATCCGGTTGCTCGCCTCCGCCTGGCTGGTTCTCGCCACGCTGGTCACGCTGGACGCGTGGCTGCGCAAGGACGAGGAACTCCCCGGCAGCTTCGTGCGCCGCGTGGCCTTCCACGGCGGCGTCAAGGAGCGCATCCACACCGGTGACTTGCGAGGGGGCCGCATCGTGGCGATCGGCGGCAGCATCGAGGTGGACCTGCGCGACAGCACCATGGCCGACGGCGCCGCGGACATCCACGTCAACACCCTGGCCGGCACCGTCCACCTCCGCGTGCCGAACGACTGGTGCGTCCAGGTTCGCGGCTCTGCGGTGTTGTCGGGTCTCGCGGATGACACCGCCGGCAGCGTCGGCGGGCCGATGCTGACGGTTCATGCCCTGGCCGCGCTCGGCGGCGTTCGCGTCACCAACTAAGGACTCCGGCCTGAGGCGGAACCCCCGCGTGCCGGGCCGTGGGGCGCGCGTTGAGTGCCGCAAGTTCCAAACGGGCGGCCGTGGGCCCCCTGGTCGGTCGGGTGCGCGCCGGCGTCGTCGGCGTTGGCCGGTCCCGGCTCGTCCTGCGAACCGGACGCCTCGCCGTCACTCTGGGCCAGGCTTATCCTCCGCCCCGCCGCTGGGTGGTCGTGAACCGCTTCATTCGTGCGCCCATCCCGATCGCGCTGATTGTGTGGATGGCCTTGGCCGCCATGGCGGCGCTGGACTCCTGGCGCCACCGCCATGCGCGTCGACCCGGCTGGATTCACCACGTCGCCTACCACGGCGGCGTGCAGGATCGCCCGGCGGGGCCCCTCTCCGCCGGACGGCTGCTGGCGGTCACGGGCGGCGTCCAACTGGACCTTCGCGAAGCCAGCCTGAGCTCGCAAACCGTAGAACTGCGCGTGGGGGCGCTCATGGGCGGCGTGGACATCATCGTCCCCGACACGTGGCGCGTCGATCTGCAAGCCACTGCGCTGCTCGGAGGCGCCGCCAACCACAGTCAGGGCACCGACCCGAAGGGCCCGGTTTTGCGGGTTGAGGCGTGGACGCTCATGGGTGGCGTTCGCATCCACACCGGGGAGTCGGAACCAGAGCCCGAGGCTTGAGGCACCCGCGCGCGGCGATGGCCGGGCCGGCTACATCCTGGGCGAGTCCAAGTCATGCGGCGAGGCGTACGCGCACGGACCCCGGCGCCATCACGAGCCAGGGCGAGGTGACCTTCCGCCACATCGGCGCGGCGCTGTAAGGCTCGGCTTTCTTTGACCCCCTCACCCTTGCCCCGTCGTGACGGAGCATCACCGTAACCTGGAGCGCATGTACCACGGTGCCAACTGCAACCAGTACTACCAGCCGCGCCTGACGGTGCGCGACGGCGAGGCCGACATCGTGATTCCGGTGCGCAAGGAGTTGTTCCACGCGGCCCACGCGGTGCACGGGAGCGTTTACTTCAAGGCCCTCGACGACGCCGCCTTTTTCGCCGCCAATTCCCTCGTGGAAGACCACTTCGTCGTCACCGCGAGCTTCCACATTGACTTGCTTCGACCCGTCGTCGAAGGCGAGTTGCGCGCCACGGGCCGCGTCGTCCACGCCGGGCGCAGCCGCTTGCTGGCCGACGCTGTTGCCGTGGACTCCGACGGCCGCGAGGTAGCACG
>JBFJYU010000323.1:0-3509 GCA_041622435.1 Thermoplasmatota archaeon
CCCACAAGATCAAGACCGGCCACGCCCGCGTGATGGGCCTCGCCGCCGTGCCCGGCGGGTGGGCGGTCTCCGGTCTTGGACCCGACGTTGAAATTCGCGACATTGACGGGGAATTAATGCACACGCTTCCCGGCCACGACCCCTGCCCGGCGTCCCTCGCCGGGTCGGAACCGATTGTGACGACCGACGGAAAAGGGCACGTGAGATTGTGGAGCCGGGGAAAAGAAAAAGCAGGATTCTCCGTCCACCCCGGGTATTGCTGGGCGGCCGCCAGCCCCGACGGCAAAAAAGTCGCCACAGGCAGCGAGAATCAGGTTGCGATTTGGACGCCGGAGGGTCAATTGATTGATTCCTTTGAACCCGGATTGAAGGGCGTGTACGGGGTTTGCTTTTCGCCCGACGGGCGGTGGCTTGTCAATGCGGCCGCCGACGGGAAAGTACGCGCCTTTGAGGTCAGCCGGGCAGGGTGAAGCACGATCCCGTTGATCCCGCAGGCCGCCCAGGCGCGCCGGCAGGATTGCGGGGGCGTCGGGCCCGGCCAAGGGCGCCCCGAAATCTTAGAGCGCCGAGACGACAGGCATCGGAATCCACGCCCGATTGTTTCCGTAGTCCTTCTCGATGATGAACTGGTTCGAGTTCATTTCTCCCTCCAGGATGTAGAGGCCGGTCGGCAGGTCCGTCACGTCGATCCACATGCCATCCTGGAAGAAGGCGTACGTGTCCGCCCAGCCCGGGTCCTGTCCCTGGCTGCTATTGCAGATCTGGAACAGCACATCACTGTGGTTGGGCACAGGATCAAAGGTCGTCGCGGCGCCGTTGGGCCCGGGCACGAACGGTTCCTGGGAGACGACGCAGAAGCCCTGCTTTTTGCCGGCAACGAACGCCGACTGTAGTTCCGGATGGGCCGCCAGGATCTCCTCGGCGGGCCTGGCGGGCTCGGCGTTGCGAAGGCTATCCCAGGCAAGGAACCCCTCGGGCGTCCACACCCGGAAGGTCGCATGTTCCTTGACGTGGTAATGCCGGTGGCAGCCGGACCACTCAAACCAGTCCGGGTGGTCCGCTGGGGCGCCGAGGTTCAGATCTCCATCCCCAATGTTTCCGAACGTGAAGCTGACGCGGATCAATTGCCGGTCGCCGGCAACGACGGCCCCTTCGCGCACGGCGCAATGGTTCGGCCCAAAGTACTCCGTCTCCTGCTTGCCGATCGCCAACGACTGGAACGAGGTGGCAAGGTCCGGGCATCCGCGGGGATCGGAACAGGGGACCTGGAGCGGATCGTTACCAGACGCGCCGCCCGTCGGTTGAACGGCCGCCGCGGTGGCAGCGATAACCATGAAAATGGCGAGTCTGCGCATTACGGAACGAGGACGCACGGCCCTTTTCGAGCTTTGGGTTCGGCTGCGGGGGGCCCCTCGCGGGCAGGCGGGCGCCGCGGCCGCCAGGCAGCCAGGTGTCCAACGACCTTGTGGTTCCGTGGTTCCCGGTTTGCCAAGAGGCGGGCAGGGTTCCCCCCAGGCCACGTCAGCGGCGGCCGAGGCACGCGCGACACGGGTGGGCCGGCGTCGCCCTCGATAGCCCTGAGATGGACGCACATCCGCGACGATGCTCAAGCGCCCGCGCCCCGGCGCGCTCTTGGTCCAGCCCGAATCTGCCGGGCCGCATCCTGCCCCAGCCGGAGGCCCGTGCGTGGGCCAAAAGGCTGAAGCATCGTTAGCCGCAAGCGGGGATATGGACGCCATTGACGCGCGCATTATCCGTGGTTTGCATTGGCATCCCCTCAACCCCGTTGATGTCGAGGGGGGCAGCCAGGGCGTTTGGGACATCGCACGCGGCCTCAAGGTCCACGGTAACACGGTCAAGCGGCGCTTGCGGGACATGGAGCACTCGGGCGTCCTGAAGGGGTTTCAGATGATCGCGAACCCGCCGCTGGTCGGCAAGGACGCGGGCACATACGCTTACCACTTCGACGATCCCGCGGCGTGCGGCCGGGCAGAGCAGGAGGTGTTGGGCTGGGATTTGCCCGGCGCGACAGAGCGGCTGGATGGCCACGAACTGCGGTTTGCCGTCGTCGTCAGCGATGGCGAGAGCCTTGGGGCGGCGGCCGATCGATTCGGCCGCGACCTGGGCGCGAGCCGGTGGAACCTTGTCAGCATGCGAAGCTGGCCTTGCGAGGCCATCACGGATCTGGACCGGCGCATCATGGGCGTGTACCACGAGAACGCGCTCACGCCGGCATCGATGGCCGCCGAACGGGTGGGCGTGACCGCCAAGACGGTGCGCAACCGCATTCGCGGGCTGATGGAGCGGCGGGCCTTCAGTTTCCTTGGCATGGTGGATTATGTGAACGTGACCGGGCTCGTCCCATTTCATCTGGACGTGGACACCGGGGGGCAGGCGCCGGTGGCGCACCGCATCCTGCGGGCCCGCCCGGACCTGAACATGGCCACCCTGCCCACGGCGCCCGTGTTCTGTCTGACGGGGCTCGCCGAATCCCAAGGGGCCATCACTCAAGCGATACGACAAATCCGTTCGATGGATGGCGTCTTGGACGTGCGCGTGCGCGTGCTGGAGTCGTTCCGGGCCATCGGGCTCATCGAGTCGGGCATCCTTGTCAGCGACGCCGTGGAGCGCCTCGAGGCCGCGGGCGAGGTCTAGTTTTCCGGATTTGTGCGCGGTGCGTGCGGCAATCCCATAGCCCTGCGCCGACTCGTTGCTTCATGGACCGCGCCACGCGTTTGCTCGCCACCGGCTTGTGCGCCCTCGGATTGCTTCTCGCCCCTGGCGTCGCGACAGCCGACCAGTCCGAGCCGGCCGATGCCTGCGTCAACATCGGCGTCGCGGCTGACGAGGTGGATTCCTGCTCCTCGCAGGCGTGGGCCGAAAGTGGGTGCGAGCCGCCGGTGGCGGGGTTCACCTCGCACCCGCAGCCCCTCGACGAGGGGTCGTCCTGGCGCGACGACAGCCACATCAACGGTCGCATGGGAGCAGCGCCACCGGGCGACCCGTGCGGGCCCCATGTCGCCACCAAGCTCGACAGCGGCGCAGCCCTCGGCCCAGGGGGACTTGTCAAGACCGCCGCCCGCGGCGGGGCTTCGCTAGGCCCCCAGGGAATCGTGATCGATCAGCCCGGCGCGGGGGTCACGGCGGCGAACCAGCGCATCATGGTCGGACTTGCCGACCAGAATCCACCCACGGCGCTCTGCGTTGGGTGGGGCTTGGTGGTCGAGGCTCTGATCGACGCATGCGCCCCGCACCGCTCAGGCGATGTCGAATGCGCAGCGGCTGTCGCGGGCTATGATGCCCATCCGTCACCACTCGATGAAGGGGATTCGTTCCAGGCCGACGGCCAGCTCACGCAGGCGCCGATTCCCGGCGACCCTTGCGGCCCGACGACGTCGTATGTGCTCGATGCGAGCGCTCCCATGGGCCATGACCTGCCGGTGGACGCATGGGGTGCGGGTGGCGCATCAGCTGGTTCGACTGGAATTGTCATCGACCACATCGGGGCG
>JBFJYU010000324.1:0-3478 GCA_041622435.1 Thermoplasmatota archaeon
GGGAACGTCCCCGCTTGTCATGACCGCCAACGCCACGCTCGCCACCGAACTCGGTATCGGCGAGGGCAAGCAGGTCACGTGGCGTGTCTTCGCCTCGGCGCGCGAGGAAACCGACCTCATCGACGACGACGATTTCAACAGCCAATACAACAGTACCGCGCCGCAGCCAGTCAAGGATGTCCTCGGCGACGAGTGCATCAAGTGGCCCGAGCTGTTCGATGCCTGCATCCGCTACGGCGGCTTCGGCGCCGTCGTGCAACAGGAGTACGAGGTGTTCAGCCATGCCACCTACCACTTCACGCCGCCCGAGGGCTGGCAGTTCAGCATCGATGGCCCGCCGTCGCCCTAAGAAGGCGCCGTGCAAGAAGCGTTAAAACGCCGTAGGCTCCCTGCGAGACTATGGCTGCGCAAGCACGAACCACCTTGACCCTGGCTCTCCTCATGATGGCCACCGCCCTCGCCGGCTGCGCCGACGATGCGGAGCCACTGGACGCGGGGGACGCGGACAAGGGTCTCGAGGACATCCAGGTCGAGGCAACGAAGGACACCGGCATTATCCGTGGCGTCGTGGTCGATGAAACCATCCGGCCCATCGCCGATGCCACGGTCACGGTCCTCGTCGATGGCGAGGACGCCAAGACCACCACGACCAACGTGGATGGCGGCTTCGGCATCGACGGTCTGAAGCCGGGCTCGTTCTTCGTGCGCGTCTCGAAGGATGGCTACAAGGATGCGCAGATCAGCGTCGATGTGCAGGCCAACAACCAGAACGCTGCGCCACTGAAGATCCTGCTTGAGATCAACCCCTCGACGGCGCCCTACTTCCAGGAGTTCGTCTTCGTCGGCTTCATTGAGTGCTCCGTGAGCATCATCGCCGTCGGCTTGGCGGCGTGCAGCGGCGTCGGCAACGACCACTTCATCGAGTATTACGAGGTGGACCGCGAACCCCAGTTCATCCAGTCGGAGATGCTGTGGGACTCCACGCAAGCCGCTGGCGACCGCATGACTCTGCTCCACTCGGCCACGGGCAACAGTTCGCTGCTCGACAACTACGTCGATGAGGAGGGCGTGTCGCCCCTGCTCGGCAAGGCCAACAAGACCACGCTGGAGTTCTACAGCATCGGGGACGGCAACGACCTGATGATCCGCGTGTTTAACGCACCCATTGAGCAGACCGACGTGGGGACCTACTTTGGCGACCCAACCGACGGCGACAACTGTATTGAGCGGCCCGATTTGGGTGGCTGTACGACGGGCATCGGCGCGACGATTCAGCAGGAGTTCACGGTTTACGCGCACGCGTTCTTCAACTATCAGCCACCCGAGACCTGGGTGTTCACGGTTGATGGCACGCCGCCGAGCGGGTAGACCAGCCTGCGAGCCGCAGGGTGCAGGGAGCCCACCCACCCCCGCAGCCCTGCGGCGGGTCCTCCGGGCCAGCGACGCCACCCAGTCGCGCAGCCGGACGGGCGCAGCCCAGCCGAACTGACGGGAAAAACCCCAGGCGGCCGCCCATGGGGCCGGCCCAGGACGGCGCAGGGTGGGCGTCGCGATGCCGGCGGGCCGGTGCGCCCGCGACGGCCCGGGCGCCGCTTGAGCGGGCCCGAAGCGTGCCAATGGTTGGTTTCGTTTGGGAGCCATCGGCAGCGTTGTCATCATCGTCGAAAAACAACAAAAGATGGCTGAGCGTAGGCTTTTTACGACTACGCCCATCGACAGCTTATGCGTGGCAATCGCCTCAGCAGGCAATCAAAATTCTTAGCGAAATCCCAAGCGCCGACGAAGCAATTTTTCGTCGCTCTAGCGATTCTGTCTCTGTTGTTGGCGCCGTTGGCGGATGCATCGCACGCCAACAGCAACGACGCCACGGGCCTGGATGCCACCATCCTCGGAGGCGATGGCAATCAGGCGGCAGGGCGTTACAGTACTGCGGTAGGCGGCTCAAAGAACCAGGCAGTGGATTCGTTCACAACGGTCTGTGGCGGACGCATTAACGAAGCCAAGGGCAATTATGCCACGGTTTGCGGTGGCTTGGACAACGAGGCCGAAGGCGTCGCTGCATCCATCCTGGGTGGCCGCCTGAACGTCGCCCGTGACAACTATGCAACGATCGGGGGCGGCGTTGGCAACGAGGTTGGCGACGGCACGTACAGCACGGCTGACGGTAGGTACGCAACCGTTGCCGGCGGTGCCTCCAACACGGCATCGGGAACCGCTGCGGCGATCCCCGGGGGAACCAACAACGTCGCTGGCGGCGCCTCCAGCCTGGCAGCCGGATACAAGGCGCACGCGCTGCATGATGGCTCGTTTGTTTGGGCCGATCGCAACGGCGACATTGTCGAATCCACGGGCATCAATCAATTCCTGATCAGCAGCGAAGGTGGCGTTGGCATCAACACGAACGCGCCGACTTCGGCGCTCAGTGTCGCGGGCGACGTTGACGCCACGGGCAGCATTACTGCGGCCTCGTTCATCGGCGATGGCAGCGGCCTCACAAACCTCCCCGGGTCGGTCGACGGCCTCCACTGCTGGGACACCAATGGTGACGGCGTCGCCGACGTTGGTGAGGACACGAACAGCGACGGCAATCACGACGCCTTGGACTGCGTTGGACCCATGGGCCCGGCTGGCGCTGACGGCGCCACCGGAGCTGCGGGACCCGCTGGCGCTGATGGCGCTACCGGAGCCCAGGGACCGAAGGGCGACACGGGCGCGATAGGACCGGCTGGCGCTGACGGCGCACCCGGCCCCAAGGGTGACACGGGAGCCACGGGACCGGCTGGCGCTGACGGCGCAACCGGAGCCCAGGGACCAAAGGGCGACACCGGAGCCACTGGCCCCGCTGGCGCGGACGGCGCAACCGGCGCCACGGGACCCAAGGGCGACACCGGCCTGACCGGCGCCCAAGGACCGAAGGGCGACACCGGCCTGACCGGCGCCCAGGGACCCAAGGGCGACACCGGAGCCACGGGCCCCGCTGGCGCTGACGGCGCAACCGGTGGCCAAGGACCCAAGGGTGACACGGGAGCCACGGGCCCGGCTGGTGCCGACGGCGCGACTGGCCCCGCTGGTGCCGACGGCGCGACTGGCCCCGCTGGCGCTGATGGCGCAACCGGACCCCAAGGACCCAAGGGCGACACCGGAGCCACCGGCCCCGCAGGCGCTGACGGCGCAACCGGTGCCACGGGACCGAAGGGCGACACCGGAGCCACCGGACCAGCCGGCGCCGATGGCGCCACGGGACCCCAGGGACCGAAGGGCGACACGGGCGCGACAGGACCGGCTGGTGCGGACGGCGCGACCGGAGCCCAGGGACCCAAGGGCGACACCGGCCTGACCGGCGCCCAGGGACCCAAGGGCGACACCGGAGCAACCGGACCAGCCGGCGCCGACGGCGCAACCGGAGCCCAGGGACCCAAGGGCGACACCGGCGCAACCGGCCCCGCTGGCGCTGACGGCGCAACCGGTGCCACGGGAC
>JBFJYU010000325.1:0-3428 GCA_041622435.1 Thermoplasmatota archaeon
CAACAACTCCACCGACCTGTTTGAGTCCATGAAGTTCGCGGCCCTGGTCCAGAAGCAGCACCGCTGGGATGCCACCGTCCTGCCCGCCCAGCGGGTCCTGGACATGGCGACCCGCGACGCCGCCGCAGCCCTCAACCGCCCCGACCTGGGCTGGATCGCCGAGGGTGCCACCGCCGACCTGGCCATGGTGGACTTCCGCCGGCCCCAGCTCGTTCCGCGCCACGACGTGGTTTCGCATCTGGTCTACGCGGTTAGCGGCCGCGACGTTTCGGCGACCGTCGTGCACGGACGGGTGCTGATGGCTGAAGGGCGTGTCGAGACCCTTGACGTTGACGCCGTTCTGGCGGCGGCGCAGGGGGCGGCTGAGGCGTTGACGGGCGGCGAGTCGTAGGCGCTGCCGTCGAGCAGGCCTTAAGCCACCACGTCCGGGCCCCCGACTAGGAAACGCCAGCCTCGCGGCAAGCCTCGAAGAGCAGCACGGCTTGCTCAGGACCTGCGGTCATCAGCCGCCTTCGCAAGGTGCCGGGCGAACGCCATCATCCCGAACCCCATTTCCAAGGTTTTCTGGGGTGAGATATCGGCGAGCATGCGGGCTTCGCGCACCTTCTTGCGCATGCGTTCCCGCGCCGCGGCGGGGCCCGGCGACGGCCGTCCAGCCACAAGAACCGACCAGTGCGTCCCCGCCCCAAGCCATTTGCTCCCAGAATGTGCCGATCGTCCGCGCACGGCCTCCGCCCTTTCCCGGCTCCAACCCAAAGCTTAGCCCTTCCCACGCCAAGCCTCCCGTGGTGTCAAACATGACACAACTACCAGAGAAGGGCATGAAGCGATACGCCGTCATCGGCGGCATGATCGTTTTGGGCTTGGCCTTCATTGGGGCGGGAGCCAGCAAGCTCCTGGGCCCCGAGGCGGCCCAAGCCAACTTTGAGAACTGGGGCTATCCGGGCTGGTTCGCCCTCGTCATTGGTACCGTCGAACTGATGGCCGGGCTCGCCGTGCTCTGGTACCGCCTGACGCCCTACGCCGCAGCGGTACTCACGGGCGACATGATCGGTGCCACGATCACGCACATGGTCGCCGCCGAATGGGCCATGATCGGCGTAACGCTGGTGCTGGGTGCGCTGGCGGGCTTCGTGGCCTGGATGACCAAGCCCGACTACGTGAGCGAGCACCTGCACATGCCCCACTTTGGCCGCCACGCGGGCGGCCACTGAGCCATCGCTGCCGTTTGCCGCCTTTCTCCCCCGTCCACCCCTCCGTCACGGTTGCTGGTCCGAAGGGCTTGAAACCTGTCGCGCCGTGGACCCGCTGATGAAATCCATCCTCGTTGCGGTGTCGCTGGCCACCGCTCTTCTCGCCGTGCCTGGAGCCGCCGCCGACCACGACTACCCGGATGCCAGCGATTGCCTAGGCACCCTGATCGTGAAGGAGCCCGTTGCCTGCGTCATGGGCCAGTACTACAATGTCCACGATGGCGTGCGCTGCGGCACGGGCCAGCACCACTACTGCCACTGACTCATCCCGTCTCGGCGCGCCGGCCGTTGACCCGGCCCCGTGTCTTGGTTGGATCGGATACGCGCGCCATTCAAATGGGCCACCTGGCTGGCCGGCTCGATGAAGTTCGCTCTTGTCATGCTCGTCGTATGTGCCTGCTTGCTCGCCGTGCCTGCGGAGGCCGAGGCCCAGCCCTGCCCCGGGGGCAAGCCGACTGAAGTCGCGATGGGCTGCGTCGCGCAGACCTATGAGGAGTTGGAGTGGGTTGTGCGCTGCCTGGCCAGCCCCTACCCGGTGTGCCATTAGATTCCGCAGGCGGTGCCTTGGGCTCGTCGCGCGCTTGAAGAGTCGGGCTTGGCTGCCGCGCCCGTGAACATCGCCACCTGGAACGTCAACAGCCTCCGGGCGCGCATCCCGCGCGTGCAGGCCTTCCTGGAACGCCACAACCCGGACGTTCTCTGTCTTCAGGAGACCAAGGTCGAAAACGGCCTGTTTCCCCGGCTCGCGTTCACGGAGCACCACATTGAGGCACACGGCCAGAAGACGTACAACGGCGTCGCCGTCATCTCGCGTGAGCGCCCCGATGAGGTGCGGCGCGGCTTTGCCGGCGACCCTGCGGCCGACCAGCACCGGGTGATGGCCTGCCGCTTCGGGGACCTGTGGGTCTACAACCTGTACGTCGTCAACGGCAAGTCGGTCGACAACCCGGCGTACGACACGAAGCTGCGGTGGCTGGAGGCGCTGCGGGACCACATCGCCGCCGAGCACGACCCCCAGGACCAGGTCCTGCTGGTGGGCGATTTCAACGTCACGCCCGATGATCTGGACGTTCACGACCCGGAGCGCTGGCGGGGCCACATCCTCTGTTCGGAGCCGGAGCGGGAACGGCTGCGCGCGCTGATGGATTGGGGCCTCTGCGACCTGCATCGGCCCTTTGCGCCCGACGGCGGCGTGTTCACGTGGTGGGACTACCGTCAGGGTGCCTTCGCGCGGGGCTGGGGCCTGCGCATCGACCTGGCACTGGGCACGGCGCCGGTTGCCGTGCGCTGCAGCGGGGTTGCGGTGGATCGCGACGAGCGGAAGAAGGGCGACACGGGCGTGGCGCCAAGCGACCACGCGCCGGTGATCGTGACGTTGGACTAAGCGTCGGCCGCCGGGAAGATCGAGTGCAGTTCGAAGTCGCCCCAGACGCGGTATTTGAGCGTCAGCGGCGCGGCCCCCTCGTTTTGCCACAGCAGCGAATAACCGCCGGTGCGGTCCGCCGTGACGTTGCCCTTGTGCTCGGCCAACGACTCGTCGACGACGTACTGCACCTCGCCGTCGAAGTGGGTGTGGACATCGAAGTGGACGGGCTGCCCTTCGGTGATTTCCCAGTCCCAGTTGAGGGTCGCGCCCTCCTCCATCTCCGTGTTGATCTCGTAGAAGACGCCGGGGCTCAGCGTCACGGTGGACGCGAGGACGTTCACGGCGCCCGTGCCGGGACTCACGGTCGTTGACAAGCCGTAGGCCACGTCCACGGCCAGGTCGCTGGACACGGAAGCGGTCCAGATGCCCGCCGCCGGCTGCAGGGCGGTGACCTTGATCTGTCCGGCCGCCACCTCGGGCTCCCCGATCGACTCGCCGGCGGGGGACAACAGCTCCAGCCGCAGCGTCTGGGGGCCGTCCCAGGTGAGGATCGTCGTCAGGGACGCGTATCCATGAGGAACCACGAACGTGGTCTGGGCGGGCCGCTCCAGCACCAGGCTCGTCGTCAGTTGCCCCGTCGAATTGTAATACAGCGGCTCCAGCGCCCCGTGCTCCGGTTCGGGCTGGACGACCGTCGGCCCGGCCATGCCGAGGTCGGACACCGTGGTCACGGCGCCGAGCACGCCGGCCAGCACGATGGCCACCACGATCGAGCCCGCCAGGGCGGCCTGCGTCCTGTCGGCGGAGCC
>JBFJYU010000326.1:0-3426 GCA_041622435.1 Thermoplasmatota archaeon
CATTCGCGCGTCGCTTGCAGTCCCGTAGTCGCTTCGACTAACGCGTCCTCTTCAATTCCTGCACGAAGTTCAGGTTGTCCGGGTTCTTCGCGAAGTACTCGCGCACCGACTCCAGGATGGCGTTGAGCGCGGCGGCGCAGCCGTTCTTCAGGTCCATCGGGTGCAGGTCGCCGGCCACGAAGGCTGCCTCGACGGCCTCGTACGAATCGTAGTGGAGGGGGCCGCCGAACTTCTCGGGGCGCTCGATGTGGAAGCCCTCCTTGAGGCGGGGCCAGATGACGAGCCGCAGCAGGTCGAGGACCGGGTTGTCCTCCTTCTCGCCCGCCGGGCAGTGGGCCTTGCTGATCTTCTTCTGCACGGCCTTGGCCTCGTCGTGGATGAAGATGCCGCTGTCCGGCTGGCTCTTGCTCATCTTCGCCTCCAACGGGTCCATGCGGCCCTGGCCACCCTTCAAATTCGGGACCAATGGCGTGTGCAGTGCCACCGGCGCGGGCTTGCCGATCTTCTTGGCCACGTCGCGCGCCAGCATGTGGGCGTGGCGCTGGTCTAGGCCGCCGTAGGCCAGGTCGATGCCCATGTAGAAAATGTCCGCCACCTGCATGGCCGGGTACAGGAACTTGGAAACGTCCTTCTCCGCCTCGTCGCCGCTGCGGCCCATGATGTCCATGGCGCGGCGCATGCGGGCCAGGCTGGTGTGCTTGGCGACGTTGATGACCATCTGCCAGTAGTTGGCGTCGCCGGCGAACTCCTCGGCGTAGCGGTAGGTGACGCTGTCGCGGGGCACGCCGAGGGCCTCGAAGGCGTCCTCCATGTACTTGGCGCAGCGCTGGATGTTGCCCATGTCGCCGCCGAGCTTGTCGTTGATGTACGCGTGCCAGTCGGCCAGCAGGATGATGACCTCAAAGCCGGCGTCGGCCAGTTCACGCACGGTTTGGGTGCAGACCATCCAGCCGACGTGGGCGGTGCCGCTGGGTTCGAAGCCAATGTAGGCGCGTGGCCGCTCGCCGGCTTCGGCGCGGGCAAACAGGGCCTCGAACTCGTCGTCGGATACAATCTCCGCCGCTACGGCGCGCAGCCGCGCCAGGGCACCTTCGGACACGGCCGCGCCCAAGGCGCCCCCGTTTAAAGCGGGTCGGACATGGAAGCGCCGTGCCGAGGTCAGGGGGGCGGGCGTCCGAGCCGCCGGGTGGGGACGTGCCCGTTGCCGCGCCAGGTGGCGGTGCACCCCAAGCGCCCCCTGGTCCGCCCAAGGCGGCCGTGGCGGCGCCCGCCGAGGAGCCGGTGTGGCTGGTGCGCATCCTTCTGATCCTGTTTTTCGTCGCGTTTGCGGCGTTCCTGGCCCAGGAGGTCGCGCGCATCATGGGAGTCTATCCCTGACGGTATCTCTGACGGTATCCCCTACGGCGCCTAGATGACGCTCACGGTCACCGGCTGGACCAGTACGTCCGTGCCGCCTTGCCCGTCGTCGAGCGTCAGCGTCACGTTGTAGGTGCCGCCGGCCAGATAGGTGTGGATGGGGCCGACGCCGGTGTCCGTGTTGCCGTCGCCGAAGTCCCACGCGTACGTGAGCGGGTCGGCGTCCGGGTCGCTTGAGAGGGACGCGTCGAAGGTCGCCACAAGCAGCACGGGGCTGGCGGTGAACGAGGCCACGGGCGGCTGGTTGGGGGCGCTGAGGGTGACGGTTCGGGCGGCGGTGTCGGTGCCGGTCCCGTCGTTGACGGTCAGGGTCACGGTCTTGCTGCCGGCGGCACCGTAGGTGTGGCTGGCGGTGCGGCCCGTGGCATTGGCGCCGTCGCCGAAGTCCCACGCGTACGTGAGCGGGTCGCCGTCGGGGTCGATCGAGTTGCCCGCGTTGAAGGTGCAAGCGAGGTCGGTGCAGGAGGAGGAGAACAGCGCGTACGGGGCGCCGTCGCCCTTGTTGATGTCGACGGAGCGCCACAGGTTGACTTCGATGCGCACCGGCACCTGGCCGAGTTGGTAGTCCCAGAGGTGGCTTTGGCGCACGGCGGTGGCGACTTGGGTCCGATCGGGGGCGCCGGGTCCGTACTCCAGGAACAGGTTGCTGCGATCGGCGTACAGGGCCATGTTCATGACCATGTTGTTGGCTTCGTCGGGGCCCAGCGTGTCGTAGATGTCGCCGGGCCTGAAGGTGGTGAGGAAGATGCGGCCGTCGCCAAAGGCGCCTTGGCCGCTGACGGCGAGGACGTCTTCGCCGTCCTCCTGGATGATGTGCTCGAAGTCGTCGTAGTGGGAGTTGGCGCCTTGGTTCTTGATGTCCCAGCCCAGGCCGAAGTTGTCGTAGGCTGGCCAGTTGAGTTCGTAGGGTTCGTGCAGCATGGCGTGTCCGACATCAGGGGCGAACGCGCCGCCGTTGACGGTGTCGGTGCCCACGTTGAAGAGGGGCTGCATCCACTGGAAGTTCTGGGAGTCGCTGCCCATGACCATGACCGTGCCGCCGGCCAGGACCCAGTCGCGGATGGCGTCCTTGGTGCCGGCGCTGGTGAGGCTCTCGTGGCTGACCGTTGAGCCGACCATGAGGAGGTCGTACTCGGAGAGGCGGCCGGGGAGAACGGTGTCGATGTACTGCTTCTGGTCGGGGTAGACATCGCCTGCGAGGAACGTGAGGTTGACGAGGTCGGTGATGGGGACGGTGGTCACGCCGGTGTCGATCTGCACGTCGGGCGTGCTGGTGATGTGGATGTTGTCCGTGAAGCCGACGCCCACGGAGCGTAGGGTGGCCCGTTCGTTGAGGGCAAGCGGGTCCATGGTGGCGTTGAGGGCTGCGTTGGCCGCCGCGACCATCTGTTCGGTGGTGCCGAGCGTGACGGTCGTGGGGCCAAGGGAGCTCCAGTGGCCGATGTAGCCGGTGCGGATGCTGCTCAGGTCCGCCGCCGCGAGCGTCTGCTTGAGCCCGATCGGGTAGATGCTCACGTGGAAGTCGGTGTCGGCGCCGGTGAGCCCGACGGAGGCTTCCGCCTCTTCGTAGTCGACCTTGCCGTTGGTGGCGTTGGCGTCGTAGGTGGCGCCGCGCAGCAGGTCTAGGTGGGCCGCGTCGAGTCCGGATCGGTTGGCGGCGAGCAGGCCGAGGCGAACGACGCCGTCGGCGCCGTTTTCCCAGCCGACGCCGGGGGAGCCGACGAGCAGGTCGGCGAGGGAGGCGGCGTCGATGTTGGTGGTGGCGCTGGCCACGGCGTCGTCGTCGGTGGCGGCGGTGTGCGTGAAGTAGAGGATGGTTCCGACCGAGCCGACGAAGAGAACCCCGGCTACCAGGAAGGCGAGCATCTGGGCAACGGCGGCGTCATCGCGTCGGAACATGGCCTAAGTATCCTTTTGTAACTCATACTCTGGGGGCTTCCGGTATTTCACCCCTTTGCTCCCGGCCCCGCTTGGACTGGCCCTGCCCGGGCCCAGGCATGCCCAGAGCCC
>JBFJYU010000327.1:0-3420 GCA_041622435.1 Thermoplasmatota archaeon
AGGCTCACCTGCTGGTTGGCAATCGATGCGACGAGCGAGGCGAACGGATCCTCGACTTGGCGCGGAACGGGCTCCGGGGGGTGGTCCTCGGCCAATCCCGCCAGGACTGGGTCGCGCTCGCGCCAGTGGCCGATGGCCAACGGGAGCTGGCCGAGCAGGTGATCGTCCACGCCAGGGGATCCCGCCCGGCCGTAGAAGTCCATCGGGGGGTGGGGTGAAGGGACGGAGCTGCGGCGCCGTCAGGCGTCGTGCTCGGCAAGCAGCCGCGCTTGCTCCGCGTTGGGAAGGACAGTCTTCACCGTCGGACTCTTCTCGGTGGCGTGGGGGTCCTTGAACGTACCCATCACCATGTCCATGACGGGGCTCGTGACGCCAAACCAGTAGTGCTCGTTCTTGAAGTGGTGCCACAGGTGGTACTTCTTCAGGTACTTCATCCACGGCGTCGCCGGCTGCACTCCGAGGCGGTGAGCCGAGAAATGGGCGTACTCGTAGATGACCATCGAGACGCTGCTGCCCAGCGCAAATGCCAGGCCCGCCGACGCCGACGAGAAAATCAGCGACACGGCCCCGAAATAGAGAACCAGGGCGCCGTAGGTCGCACCCAGCGGGTGGAAGATGTGATCTAGGTCGTCGGGTGCCATGTGGTGCGCGATGTGGCTGTGGGCGGTCTTGTTCCACTTCTTCTCAGCCAACACGTGCAACTGGAAGCGGTGCACCACGTACTCGCCGGGGAAGAACGCCAGGGCGCCCACCAGTGCAAAGGCCCACCACAGTGGCGCCGCGAAGGCCACCACCAGCGCCGCGAGGGCAACGGGCGTCAGCCACTTGGGAATCATTTGCCGATGGAGGAAGTACGGCCGCAAGGAGTTGGAGATCGACGCCACGAACAGGACTCCGGCCCCGATCGTATGTAGCTTTTGCTGGACATGGACACGCGCGCGAGACATGTTCGGGGTGGGCCGCAGCCCCTGGTGGGACTCGGCCCTCGGGGCCCGGTCCCCCGGCGGGAATGCCCGCGCCATCCAGCGATCATCGCCGGGGCGCCCTGCGGAGACCCCCGCAGCGCCATTTTGGCGTCGCCAACGCGCCGGCCGTCCCCTGGCAGCCGGCAATCCGTTCAAATACAAGGTCCTCGTCGCGCCGCCTACCCTCCATCCCTGGCGCCGCGTAGCGACGTCTACCACGGGACCGCCCTGACGGGCGGAAGACGGGTAGGAGAACCAAACCATGCCTCAAACTGTCGAAGCCATCGTTGACGGTGGCAAAGCCAGCGCCGGACCGCCCCTGGGCCCCGCCCTGGGCCCCACCGGCCTCAACATCGGCCAAGTGATCGCCGCCATCAACGAGAAGACCGCAGACTTCGCCGGGATGAAGGTGCCCATCAAGGTCATCATCGGCGACAAGAAGGACTTCAAGATCACCGTCGGCACGCCGCCGGCGAGCGAACTGGTCAAGCAGAAGGCCGGCGTCAAGAGCGGCTCCGGCAACTCGAAGACCGACTTCGTGGCCGACATCTCGCTGGACGAGATCAAGACCGTGGCCCGCATGAAGGCCGACGACCTGCTCGGCGCCGACATCAAGGCCAAGTCGAAGGAGATCGTTGGCACCTGCGTCAGCATGGGCATCAAGGTCGAGGGCCGCGACCCCCGCCAAATGATGAAGGACATCGCCGCTGGCGAGTTCGACGACCGCTTCTAAGCGGCTCCCGTTTCCTTCCTCCCCTCTCCCCTGTCCTTTCGCCTGTCCTCTCCCCTGTCTCGTTTTCTGGACGTTGCAACCCTCTCCGATGAGCCGAGGCTCCGCATCGGGCACCCGCCGCCATGCCACGGCCGTTGCCGGCTGTCAGCCAAGCCCTTTTCACGACCCCGCCGTCCGCGGCGCGTGGAGGAGCAATCCGCGCCGCGGGGCGACCGGTTCATCATGGGCCTCTTTGCGGTCCTGGCCGTCGCAACCGTCGCCGTGCTGGGCTTGTTTGCCAGCATCGTCGAACCCGCCTACCGGCAACGCATCTACATTGCGCTAGTGGGCAACCTGCTCCTACCACTGATCGCCGCCGCCGTGTTTGCCGCCATCGACGCCAAGCGCCGGGGCCGCAACGGCTGGTGGATCTACCTCGTCGCGGCGCCGCTTCCGCCGCTCAACCTAGCCATGGGCATCGCGTGGGTGGTTCGCTGGCGCAACACCCCCGGCCAACTGGGTCGCTGGCAATTCTAGGCGCGGGCCTACAGCGTGGGGACGCCGCGGGGCGCCCGGGGCAGCGGAAACGCGAGGTCGATGGCCGCGATGTCTTCGGCGCCGAGCTCGGCATTCAGGGCCGCCGCATTGTCCCGCACGTGGCCCCGCGATTCCGCCTTCGGGATTTGGAAGACGCCGTCGCGGGCGAGGTAGTTGAGCACTGCCTGGTGGGCTGTGAGGCCGTGGCGCCCGCCGACCTCGTTGAACACGGCAAAACCCTCCGCGCCGCCGGGGAACATTCCCGAGCCAAACGGGGAGTAGCCGACCACGGCGATGTTGTGCTGGCGGCAGTAAGGGATCAGGTCCACCTCGATGTCGCGCGCCTCCGGGTGGTAGAGAACCTGGTTGCACGCCAAGGGCACGCCGCCGAGGGCGTCCTGGGCCTTGTCCAGCAACTCGACGCTGAAGTTGCTGACGCCGACGGCGCGAACCAGGCCGTCGTCGACGAGCCGCGCCATGGCGGACATGGTCTCGCCGAGCGGAACCGTCCCCGGCCAGTGAAGCAGGTAAACGTCCAGATGGTCCGTGCCCAGCCGCTCCAGGCTCGACACGCAGGCCTGGCGGGTTCCGCGCCGCGTGGCGTTTCGCGGCATCACCTTGCTCACCAGGAAAACCTCGTCGCGCCGGCCGGCGATGGCGTCACGGATCGCCGTCTCGGCGCCCTTGTACAACTCGGCCGTGTCGATGTGGGTGAGCCCGAGATCCAAGCCGAGGCGCAATGCGTCCACGGCCCCCTGCGGGTCGCGGAGCTTCCACGTCCCCTGCCCCAGCAGCGGCACCTCCTTGCCCGTCGGGCCAAACGCGCGGGTCTGCACGGGCAAGCCATCGCGACCCGGCCTGAAAGCTTGCGCAACGTGGCCAAACGGCCGCGGGCCGTGGGTCCGTCGGCGGGGCCTAGGCCAACCGGTAAAGGTCATGCAAGAACGCCGGCACGGCCCGGCTGGGAATCTTGGCTCCCGCGGACGTGGCGTGCCCGCCGCCGACGATGCCGTGCTCTTGCGTGAACTGTTCGACGAACAGGCCCAGGTGCAGGTCGCCGGGCTTGGCCGTGGCGCTCGTGCTGCGCAGGCTCAGGCTGCTCAGGGCCTTGCGCCGGTTCAGCAGGACCGCCATGCGGGCTCCGAGCTCGCGGGCCACCTCGGTGAGTGCGCGGCTCCCGAAGCCGAGCAGGCTGGGCCGGTGGCG
>JBFJYU010000328.1:0-3404 GCA_041622435.1 Thermoplasmatota archaeon
CAGCTTCGACGCGGCCGTCTACATCGCCGGCCTGCACGGCATCCCCGACCCGGACGCCCGTGCAGCCAGCATGCGGGAATTGCGGCGGGTCCTGCGCCCCGGAGGCCGCGCCCTCGTCACGGTTTGGGGGCGCTTTGCGCCCCGCTTCGCCGACCTGCCGGGCAGCGTGGAGGCGCCCGCCGACGTGGTGGTGCCGTGGCGCGCGGACGGACACGACGAGGAGCGGACGTACCACCTCTACACGGTTGGTTCGCTGTCGCAAGCCGCACGCGACGCCGGCTTTTCGGTGGAATCCGTGGACGCCGTGAGGGTGGCGAGTCGCGAAGGGGCGGACAATGTGGTGGCCATCCTGGCCGCTCCAGCCGCCTAAGCCATCAACTTCTGATTCAGGTCAGCCGGACTCTCGCCCGCCTCCAACCGTCGCTGCAACTCCTGGCACAAGCGGATCGCGGCAGACACGTCGTCGGCCTGCAAGACAACCAGATCACCGGGCCGGCTCTCGGCGAGGGCCTGGCGCAAGGCGCGACCTTCATCCAACTCCAGGACGACCTGGTCCTCGGGGAACCCAGCGTCGAGGATGCCCTTGACGATGATGTCGGCGGTCTCTCCGAGTTGCCGGCGCCTGCGATCGGGGTCGCAGACGTAGATGCGGTCGTAGATGCCGGCGAGGGTGGCGCCGAATTGGACGAGGTCCTCGTCGCGGCGGTTGCCGGCGGCGTTGGCGACGTTGAGCTTGCGGCCGTGGGCCAGGCGAGGCAGAACCTCGCCCAAGGCAGCGAGGGCGGGGACGTTGTGGCCGTAGTCGAGCAGCACCTTGACGCCGCCCAGCCGGATGAGGTTCATGCGGCCCGGGAGCTGGTTGGGGCTCGGGTTGAACGTCAGCAGGCCTGCGCGGATGTCTTCCTCTGGCACGCCGAGGCTCAGGGCGGTCGCTGCGGCGGCCATGGCGTTCTGGACGTTGAACATCGCCGCACCCTCCAGGGTGACGGGGATGTCCACGATGTCGGCGAGGCGGTAGCGGGCGCGGCCGCGGCGCACGACGATCGCGCCGTCCTGGAACGTGAGCGCGATCCTGTCGGGCCCGCCAGAGAGGTGGGCAGCGAGGTCGGGGTGGGCCGCGTCCATGGTGAACGGGATGACGCTGCACGTGAGATCGTGGCGCTGGTTCCACACCATCGGGTCGTCGGCGTTGAGAACGGCGGCGCCACCGGGCTTGACGGCGCGCAGGATGACGCCCTTGAGCCGGGCGAGGTCGTCGATCGTCTCGATTCCGCCTTCGCCGAGGTGATCGCTCGCGATGTTGAGCAGCACCGCCACGTCGCAGGCGTCGAAGCCGAGGCCGCGGCGCAGGATGCCGCCGCGGGCGACTTCGCACACGGCGTGGGTCACGCCGGGCTCGCGCAGGACCGTTCGCGCGGCACTAGGGCCAGAGTAGTCGCCCTCAAGGATGACGTGGTTCTCCACTTCGACGGCGCCGGTGCAGGCCATGCCGATGCGGCCGCCGGCGTACTTCAGGATGTGGCTGGTGAGCCGGACCGTCGTGGTCTTTCCGTTGGTGCCCGTGACAGCCACCAGCGGGATGCGTCCGTCGCCCTCGGGGAGCAGGGTTGCAAGAACCTCTTCGGCGGCGCCCCGGTCCAGGAACGGCTCCAGGCTCGGGGTTGGGTGGAGGCTGACAACGGCTCCCCTGGTTTCGTCCAGGGGCGACTCCAGGTGGTCGGCGACGACATCGACGCCCACCACTTCGAGGCCGCACAGGCGCGCAGCGCGCTGGCAGGCCAGGGCCACGGCCGGGTGCATCGAGTCGGTGACATCGACTCCGTCTGCGCGGCGCACGGCTCCGATGACGTTGCCGGCCACCACCAGGACACGGTGAGCCGCGCCCGCGACGAAGTCCTGCAGGACGACCCAGCTGTGGAACACCTTGGCCTTGTCGTAGGCCGCTTCCAGTTCGTCGGGGCCGTCGATGCGGATCGTGACACCGCCGCGGCCGCGCAGGGGCTTGACGGTGAGCGGGTAGCGAAGTTCCTCGGCCAGCTCCTCACAGCCCGCCAGGCTGCGCCTTGAGTCGCCGCGGGGGCAGCGGATGCCGGTGTCCTCCAGCATCTGCATGACGCGCTCGTGGTCGTTGGCAATGTCGAAGCCCAGACCCGACGCGCGGCCGGTGAGTGTGCCCCACAGGTGCTCCTGGGCGACACCCCAGCCAAGCTGGTAGTGCTGGTCGCCGCGGCGCATGACGGGAATGCCCCTGGCCTCGGCGGCCTCCAGCAGGGCGGCGACGCTGGGACTGCGCGCGTGGTCGTCCACGGCCTCGGCCACACTGGCGCGGGCCGCCGCGATGTCGAGGTCTTCGCCGGCCAGCGCCGCGTCCACGAGTGCGACGGCGGCACGCCCAGCGGCTTCACCGGCGTGCTCGTGGACGTAGTTGTGGACGACGAACCAGTCCCCGTCCTTGTCCCGCGACGCCTGGTGCCAGGGCTGGCTCAAGGCGTGGTCGGATTGCAGTTCGGTCGCCAATGCGCCGACGAGATCGCCGACGGTCTCACCGTCGACGGAGACGCCGGCCTCGCGGAGGCGGGCGCGGGCGACGGCTGCGTCCGCGTCCACGCCGCCCCGAACGAAGATGACCCAGAGCGGCTGGTCGGCATACAGGTTGGCGCCCCGCAGGACGCGGTGCCCGACGCGGCGCAGGCTCATGCGTCCACCTCCAGGCGCACCGGCCCTTGGTCTGCCGCTTGCAGTTCGCGGATGCGGGCAACAAGGCCCGTGTGGTCCTCGCACTGGAAGATCAACAGGTCGCCGGGTCGTGCCTCGGCGAAGCAGGCCTCGAAGTTGGTCCACTCGTCGATGGCGGTGCTGACGGCGCTCTCGGCCAGTCCCGCTTCGACGGCGCCCTGTTTCATGAGTTGGCTCGTCTCGCCCTCGTCGCGGCCGCGCGGGTCGGGGTCGCTGAGCCACAAGCGGTCGCAGTGCGTCGTGAGCGCCGCACCGACCTGTTTGAGGTCCTCGGCCAGGCGGTTGCCCGCCAGGTAGGCGACGCGCAGCACGCGGCCCTCGGGGGACGGCCGCAGGAACGGGATCACGTCGTCGAGCGCCTCCAGCGCCGGCACGTTGTGGCCAAAGTCCAGGAGGACCCGGTAATCGCCGACATCGAACGTGTTCAGCCGACCCGGGTTCTGGCCCATGGTCGAGTTGAACGTCTGCAGGCCGGCGCGCGTGTCTTCCTCGGTCACGCCGATGGCGTAGCACGCCGCCACGGCGGCCATCGCGTTTTCGACGTTGAAGCGTGCGTGGCCCGCCATGGTGATGGGGACATCGACGGTGTCAGCGACCTGGAAGCGGGCCCGGCCCCGGCGCAACTCGATGATGCCGTCGGCGTAAGTGACGACGACGTTTTCCGGGTC
>JBFJYU010000329.1:0-3390 GCA_041622435.1 Thermoplasmatota archaeon
CACCGGTGCGGCCCTCGAACTCCATCCACACCTCCTCGGACGGCTCCAGTTCATCAACCGACTTGTGCGCGATCCATTCTGCGAACGCCTCGTTGAGCCACAGGTCGTCCCACCACGCCATGGTGACGAGGTTGCCAAACCACATGTGGGCGAACTCGTGGGCGACGACGAGGTCGACGTGCTTCTGGTCGCGCCAGCTCGCCGTGGCGGGGTCCATCAGGAGCAGGCTGGGCCGAAAGACCACGAGGCCGGGGTTCTCCATGGCGCCGAAGGCGAAGCTCGGCACCGCGATCTGGTCGTACTTGCCCCAGTGGAACGGCACGCCGAAATAGTCCTCGTACCAGGCCACCAGCCGGGCGGCGAAGTCGCGGCCCCGGGCGCCCAGGCGCTCCTTGCCCGACAGGGCCCACACCTGGAACGGCACGCCGCGAGCCTCAACGACCTCGTTGGCGGCAAAGGGACCGACGGCGATGGCGGCCAGGTAGCTGCTCATGCGGGGCGTCGGCGCGAATGTCCAGGTGGATGTGCCATCGCCGTTGTCGGATTGGCCCTCGACGGGGCCGTTGGCGAGCACCTGAAGGCCTGCGGGGGCCGTCACGGTCCACGCGAAGTGGGCCTTGAAGGTGGGCTCGTCGAAGCACGGGAAGATGGCGCGGGCATCAGTGGCCTCGCACTGGGTCGCCAGGCAGCGCTCGTCGCCGTCCCGGCTGAGGTAGAGGCCCGCCATGGCCTGCCCGACGGGCGCGTTCCAGGCGATGTGGACGACCGCCTCGCCGGCCGGGACCTTGCTGGGCAGGACCAACTCGATGGTTTCGCGGGGCTCCTCGACGTTGACCTGCGCCGTCTGGCTGGCGCCGCCGGACTCCACCCGCGCCGACGACACGTTGAGTGAGCGGCCGTGAACCACGATGCGGTCCGTTGGCTCGTCGAGCGTGATGGCGATGGCGACCTCGCCGCTGAAGTCGCTAGCGGCCGGATCGACGCGCACCGCGATGTCGTAACGGGACGGCCGCACTGCCTTCGGCAACCGGTACGCCTTCGGATTCTCCTGGGTGGTCTGCTGCATGGGGCCGGCCAACTTCGGCCGGAACTTAACCAGAGGAGGATGGGGTCAGGGGTCCAGCGGACCGATCGCCCGCCGGCTCCGTGGGAGATTGCACCCGGAGCCTGCCCCACGGTCTTGATACGCGCCCCGGGCGAGCCAACGGCATGGCGGCTCGGACCCTCAGCCCACCCGAAGCGGCGTCGGCAACGGCGACTCCCAAGCCGCCCACGTCGACGGCGGCCAAGACCCGGCCACCACGCCCGGATTTGGCGCAGCGGCCGGCTCGGCCCGCGCGCGCGACCCGCCGCACCCAGACGGCGCGGGCGCGGGCCCTGGCGTCGCTACAGGAGCGCCTGGGTGAACTCCGCTGGCTCCAGACCGGACACGGCGACGACTCCATCGACGGCCGTATCGCCCTGTTGACCGAAATCCGGGCGTTCATCCGCGTGGGCATGCAGCCGAGCCGCGCGCTGGGCGCCGCCTGGACCGCCTTGTCCCACGGCCCCGCAGGAGACGGCTGGGCCCGTGGCGTCACCCTGGAGGCTCGCCGCTGGCGCGACGCCCGCGAAGCCGAATCCATCCTCCGGGCAGCCGGCGCCACCCCCGGGGACGCCGACCCCGCCGTGGGTTCCCCGGCCCGGGCCGAGCATCCGGCACAACCGCTTTAGGGGGCCGGAGCTGGCTTCAGCCCATGCGAATCGCGTTGGTACTTCTTCTGGCCGGCACGGCCCTGGCCGGCTGCACCTCAGACAGCGGCGACCCCCTCTCGACCGGCACCCTGGCGACGCTGCCCGGCTTCACGCCGCTGCCCATCGACCTGGCTCCGCTGCTGTCGGCCCCGGCGATCATCGACACCGTCCGCGCCGGCGGCGAGCCGGTGATTGCCGTCACCCACGAGGGCACGATCCTGATCGCGGCCCACCCCGGCTGGACCCATTACCACCCCAGCGAGGACCCGACCCACGTGGGCACGGAGATCCTGGAACCCGCCAGCGCCCAGAGCTACCTGTGGCGCAGCACCGACAACGGCACCACCTGGACCCACATCGGGCTGCCGACCCTGGAGCAGGGCCCGCGCTCGACGGGCTTCGGCGTGTCCGACCCTGAATTCACGGTGATGGAGGACAACACCGTGTGCTACACGGACCTCATGGCGCTCGTCACGAGCAGCGTCGTGTGCAGCACCGACGACGGCCTCACCTGGCTGCCCGGCAACGAGTTCGCCTCGGGCGGCGTCAACGACCGCCAATGGCTCGCCTCCCACGGCGATGAGCTGTACTTCACAGCCGCCTACTTCGCCA
Source organism: Thermoplasmatota archaeon (assembly GCA_041622435.1). Taxonomy (GTDB): domain Archaea; phylum Thermoplasmatota; class E2; order JACPAO01; family JAHFTW01; genus JBFJVP01. The sequence goes on from JBFJYU010000329.1 coordinate 2,347, forward strand.
GCACCACCGGCATCCCCGACCACCACATCCGCGCCAGCACCGACCGCGGCCTGACCTGGGAGGACCGCGGCGACGTCCCCTGCTCGCAAGACCTCGTCGCCAACCCCCATAACGGCCACCTCATCGTGGGCTGCCCGGGCGGCGTGGCCGTCAGCGAGGACGCCGGCTGGACATGGACGGAGGAGCGCCCGGTTCCCGGCGTGCCCGCCGGCGGCCAGCGCATCATGGCCGAGCCCGGCGTTGACGCCGCCGGCAACGTCTGGATCACCCTGACCCAGGGCGAGGGCGGCTTGTGGGCCGCCGGCAGCCCCGACGAAGGCTTGAGCTGGCCCTGGATCGTCGAGTTGACGCCCCACTTCGAGAACTTCCTGGCCTCCGGGCAGGCGCTTGGAGAGGCAGGCAACGCCACGCCGAGCACCGGCACGTACGTGTGGCCGTGGCTGAGCGCCGGCAGCGAGGGTCGCTTCGCCGTCACCTGGATCGGCGCCACCGAAACCACCGAGAGCGCCACCCACGATGGCAACTGGTACATGTTCACCGCGTTCGTGTACGGTGCAACGGGCGACGCGCCGTCCGTCGTCGTGCGCCAATTGACCCCGGACCCGATCCATGTGGGCCCCATCTGCCAGAACGGCACGAGCTGCCAGGTGTTCTCCATGACCGGCGACGACAGCGGCGACCGGCGCCTGGGTGACTTCTTCGAGACCACCATCGACGCCGACGGCTACCTGCACGCGACGTGGAGCAACACCCGCGCCCAGTCGGACGACGTGATCAGCCACCCGGAATACGTCCGCCAAACCGGCGGCAAGCCGCTGGTTGCACCCGAGGATCTCGGCGTCTGGATGCCGACGCAGGGGTAGGACACGACCGCAACCCTGCGACGACCCCCCAACCCCCTCCAACGTTCTTTCCCATCTTCACTCTCCTCGCGCACCGGCGGGGTCTGGGCCGCGTTACCCATCTAACCGCAGCGATGAAAACCTGTCAGGGCATAACCGCCCGGGCTGCATGGTTGTCTCTTCTTCGATTCCGTTGCCTAGC
>JBFJYU010000330.1:0-3326 GCA_041622435.1 Thermoplasmatota archaeon
CCGGCATCCGTTGCGGCATTCGGCTCGTCGGAAACACACCCCGCCAAACCCGTGGTCAAAAACAAAACAACGACAGCAAGCCTGCGCATGCGGCCAACCCCGGCCGCGTGCGGTTATATTTTTTGGATAACCAATTCGACAAAGGTCGGAATGAATCAACGGGAAAAGAGACGGGAGAAGAAGGAAAAGGGGGAATGTGCAATTAGCGGCGCGCGTACCAGACCGTCTCGTGGCCGGAGGTGACGTGGGCGACGACGCCCTTCCCCTCCAGTACGTGTAGCTCGTGCTCCATCTCCTTCTTCGGATGGTGCAGCTCCTTGCTCAGGTACTCCACGGGGCGGGCGCTGGCAGGGCCAGTGGCACCTACCTCGACGAGTTCGTCGTACACCTGGCGGAGGTTCGGCGGTAGGCTTGGCAGACGTGGAACGGGTACTTCCGCCTCCACGTCCACATTGCGTTCGTTTTCTCGGTTCTGGGGTTGGACCATTTGGATCCGCTCCAAAACTAGCCTGGTCGCCCGGGGTCCTTGAAACCCAGCGCCGGTCCCGCCAGCGTCGGTGTGGATGGGGTCCGGCCCAAGGCGTCACCCCGGACGTGCATGAGACGGTGGCGCGGCAGGAGAACGGGGGATGAACACCCCTCCGGGCCGCCGGCGCCAGCAGCAAAACGGGCTTGCCGCGCGCAGCGTGGAGCGATGCGTGAACCAGAAAAAGCCGGGAACGGGAGAAGGGGGAACAGGGCCGCCAGCGGCGACTAACTGCTCTTGCGGCTGCCAGCCGAGTGCTTGGCGCTGGGCTTGGCCGGGGTGGCGGGGGCCTTCGCGCCAAGGCGGGGCTGGGCGGTCTTGGACGTTGCCGCGGGTGCGGGGTTGGGCATGGTGCCGGTCTTCCGGCTCGGAGCGTTGGCCATGGGCGAGCGCCGTGGAGCAGGAGCCGAGCGGCCATCTTGAAGCTGAGCCCGAGACGCGAATTTGAGTGGGATCGGACGCCGGGGGAGGGGCCCGGGGGACGCCAGCCTTTCATGGCAGGGCCCCGTGCAAAGCCCATGCGTGAATGCACGCGTCGCCTCCTGCTGGCGGCGCTGACGGTCGCCTTGGCTGCGGGTCCCGCGGCCGCCCAGACGGTGGTCGAGGACCCAGAGGGCGACGTTCGGTTCGAAGCGTACGGCCAGCCGGCGCCCGCGCCGGAGGGCTGGTCGGCTGTCGATCTGGTGAGCCTGCGCATCGACGAGGACCCGCGGCAACTGGTGTGGACGTTGCAGGTTGCCGGGTACGACGACCAGCCTGGCGCCGAGATGCGCAACGGCGACACGCGCACGATCTTCCAGCACGGCGAAAACCGCTACGCGATCCAGATGGGACGCGATGTGACCGGGGAATTCTACGCTTTCCTGCACGCCGTCGTTGGCAACGACTTCGACTTTCAGACCATCGCTCTGCTGGACGTGGTGGCCGATGCCGCGGCCGGAACCATCAGCGTCCCGGTCCCCCACGACTGGATTCGCGACGAAAACGGGGCGCCGCCCGCCTCTGGCCGCTCGATCACGGACATCTACACGGTTGCCTACTCGCAAAGCAGCCTGGGCGGCCCGTCGCCCGACGATCCTTTCAACTGCTGCGTCGACGCGCTGGTCACCACGGACCGTCTGCCCGACGAAGGCACAGCCTCCCACGCGGCGCGCTTCGGTGGCGTGGCGTCGTCCGGTGGCCTGCGCGCATGGAGCGACCTGCCGTACCGGGCGAGCAACGGAGCCGACACGGCTATCCTGTACACGCTCAACGTGCAAGCGGCCAACGCCACGACGGTGGCGCTCACTTTCGAAGGCGTCCCCGAAGGTTGGTCCGTCGCCGCCCCCACAGAGGTGCACGTGGCGGCCGGCGAGACGGCCTCGATCAGCGTACTCGTGACGACGCCGCCCCGCCACCAGCACGGCGGCACCCAGGCGTTCACAGCACGCCTGGAGGACGGCGCCGCGTGGGCGACCGCCGAACTGGGAGTCCATTACCTCGACATTCCCCAGCCGGCAGGACACCACAACACCCTCCACTTCCACGTCCGCGACACCTTCACGTCCCTGGACCCCGCCATGGATGCGTTGGGGTACGCCGACGGCGACCCGTACATGAACACCCTCGCCGAGGACCAATCGGACACCGGCAAGCCCGTGGACAGTACCGTCAGCGAGTTCGGCGGCACCCGCAGCGAATGGCACGTCTGTCTGAGCCCGGGCCTCCTGCTCGGCCTCGACTGGAACACCAACGGCAGCGGCGAACTCGCGGCATCCTGGGCGGCCCAGCGCCCCTATGGAACTGCAACCCTGTCCGGCGAACTGCTCCACTTCGGCGGCGCCGACGACTACCTGCCTTGCAACGCCGGAGCGCACCGTGTGGCCGGCCGCAACGAGACCATCGTGGCACGCCTGCTGCCAAGCGACCCCCAGGAACTCGGCGAAGCCCACTTCACGACCGCCGTCGAACCCCTCGTCGAGCGCGTACCATTCCAGAAGAGTGCCGCCCTCATCCTGGTGCTACGACTGGATTATGACGTGCCGGATTCGCAGGGCCCCGGCCCGGCCCAACTGCTGCCCGGGGGCACCCTTCGGCTGCCGCTGAACGAATATCGGGACGACGCGCCCATCGCCTTCCCGGAGCAGGAACTGCCCACCCTCGTGAGCCAGGGAGAACCCCCAACCCAGGACACCGGACCCGGCAAGGACACGCCAGCCGCCGGCCCCCTCATGCTGGCGCTCGCCCTCGGCGTGGCAGGCTGGAGTCGAAGGGTTCGTGGTTAGGTGCTGGGTGTGGTGGCCCGAAGCCGTCCAAGGCAATCGACGATGCCAGCGACCTGCGACGCCGTGAAGAGGTCCTCTGGGCCATGCGGTGCTAGGTCGGTGAAGGGGGACTCGTACAGGAAGCCAACCTCCATGGCGCCGTGCTCGGTGAGCTTCTCGATGATCAGGTTGAGGAACTCGATCTGGTGAGCGTTTAGGTTGGCCTCGCTCAGGAAGTCCCCAAACGCCCTCTTCGCCGCCTCGCGGTCGAGTCCGACCAGTGACCGAACAAAGCCGCCGATTCCTTCGGCCTCCGCCTTGGCATGCTCCAGTGCCTCGGGATCGCCGTCGGCCACGCCGGCCAGAAGGTCTTCCAGATGACGCAGGTCAGCGTGGGCGTCGCTTTGAATTTCGAGAATCAGCTCCATTTGTTGTTGGACAACAGGAATGGAAGCCTTTTCTTCGAGATTGGCAGCCGCCACACCCGGGCAGGGGTCCCTCGGTCGTCGTTGCAGCACGTGTCCATGTGGTCTGCACCTCGCCGGGGGGCAAAACCC
>JBFJYU010000331.1:0-3284 GCA_041622435.1 Thermoplasmatota archaeon
ATGAAGAGCAAGCACGCCGAGGTCCCCCCGACGGACCTGACGCGGCAGGCGGTCCAGGCGTGTCTGGCCGAGGCCGGCGCCGGGCCCGATGATCTCGATGCCATCGTGTTTGGCACCATGGACCCCTTCGACGGCGTCAACAAGCCCGAGCACCTGGAGGCCGGGGCGACCCTGGGCACCCGGCTGCCGTACATGAAAATCAGCACCGGCGGGACCACCGGCCTGACGACAGGCGTCGCGGCCTACCAGCACGTGGCGTCCGGCATGTTCGACGCCGTGCTCGCCGTCTGCACCCAACGCGTGGGCGAGGCGCCCGACGCCCAGCCCATCCTGAACACCTGCGTCGATCCGCTCTTCGAGCGCCACGTCGGCGTGGGCGCCATCAGCGTCGGAGCCTTGCAGGGCCTGGCGCACATGAAGAAATACGGCTCCAAGCCCGAGGATTTCGCCGCCATCGCGGCCAAGGACCACACCAACGCCAGCGTCAACGAGCGCGCCCACCTGCGCTTCCCGGCGACGACGGACCAAGTGCTGGAGAGCCCCCTGGTGTCCTACCCGCTGCGGCTGATGGAGTGCTGCCCGCGCAGCGACGGCGCCGTGGCGATCCTGTTTGCCAGCAAAGAGAAGGTGCGCCAATTCACGGACACACCGGCGTGGGTGCTGGGCGAATCCAGCATCAGCGACTCCTACCCGATGGGCGACCGGCCGGATCTGGCGCGGTGGGACACGGCGGCCCTGTGCGCCCGGCGCGCCTACCGCATGGCAGGCATCGACCAACCCCGGCGGGAACTGGATGTCGTCGAATTGTACAGCCCGTTCACGACCCAGGAGGTCCTCGAACTGGAGGCCTTCGGGTTGGCGGACACCGGCCAGGGCCACAAACTCGTCCACGAGGGGGTTACCGCCCGCGATGGCGACATACCCACCGCCCCCAGCGGCGGCGTCCTGTGCACGAACCCCATCGGCGCCACCGGCCTCGTTCGACTGGCCGAGGCCAGCCTGCAAGTCATGGGCAAGGCCGGCGCCCACCAGGTGCCCGACGCGGGCACCGCTCTCTCCCACGCGTGGGGCGGCACGGCGCAGTTCCACGCACTCATGATCGTCGGAAACCAGAGGAGGCACCAGTGATGACCAGCGGACAGACCACGCAGAAGGAAGAAAGCCCGACCGTCGCGGCCCGCTGGGACATCCCGTACGAGCACGCCGCCGGCCCGCAGGCAGCCAAGTTCTTCGCCGCGCTGCGCGACGAGAAGAAGATCTACGGCATTCGATGCAGCCAATGCCGCCGCGTCCTCCTGCCGCCGCGGGGTTTCTGTGAGGCGTGCTTCGCCGACACCGATGAATGGGTGGAACTCGCCCACGAGGGCGTCGTCACGGGCGCGACCATCCAGTACATGGGCTTCCCCGGGCTGCCTGACCCGCCGTACGCCGTGGGCCTCGTCAAGCTGGACGGCGCCGACACCGGCATCCTGGCGATGCTGGGCGGCGTCGACCTCGCGGACCCGGAGGAGGCGCTACAGAAGATCGGCATCGGCTGCCGCGTCAAGGCTGTGTTTCGCGAGGAGCGCATCGGCCGCATCACCGATCTCGACCATTTCGAGCCGGTCTGACCTGGCTGACGGGGGCCTCGCGGGGGACTCAACCCGCCGCGACCTTCCAGCCGGCCTTACATAGCCGCTCGGGTGCCTGCGGCCGATGCCCCGCTCGAACCGGTTCGCCCAACTGGCCATGTCCCTGGCGCTTGCCTTGTCCCTGACACTCGCGGGCTGCTCTGATTCCGGCGGGGACGCCGCGCCGGATACCGCGCCCGAACCAGAACCAGCGCCGACGCCGGACAACGACCCGACCGATCTGGCCGGCGCACCCGAGGCGCCCGAAGCGCCGGCACCTGCCGGCACGGGGACCCCTGAACCCGCGCCGGAGCCGGCGGCCCCCTCGCCTGACCCGGCCCCCGGCAGCGAGCCAAGCGAGCCAGCCGAACCGGAAGCGGATCCCCTAGCCGGCCTCGGCGTACCCGAGACCCCCGCCGCGCCCACCGGCATACCTTAGCCACGCTGCCACCCCGCTGACCTTCCGCCCGCACTGCAATCACACGGTGGTGGGAGCGAAAGGCTCAGAATTCGATCGTCGGTGCGCCCAACATGAAGGCCCTCACCTTCCTGGCCGTGGCGGCGCTCGCCACGGGTGCCCTGCTTGTGCCCGCAGAAGACGCGGAAGCCGTCGGTTATTGCGTCGCTGGCGACATCGTGAACAGCGGCGGCCCGCCGTGCACGGGGATCGTCTGCATCGGCTACACCGGTGGCCAGTGGCAGGACTGCATCCCCGGCCGCCCCTGCACGCTAACCAACCCCTTCTGCCCCGGCCCGTACCCCTAACCGGGTAGCAGCCGCACCTTTCCGGGGCTCGACGCCCCATCTCTGCCTCCTTGTGCCCCCGATTTTCTGGTTCGCCGCCGCCAGCCCCCGGGGCCAGCAGCGGGCCCTGCGGGCCGGCCCGGTCAGGCCGCCGTCGAAGCCTTCAACCCCCACCCCCGGGTCCCGGAGTCGTGGACCCCCTGGCGACGGCGCAGGCGATGGCCGACGCCGCCTACGATGCGTGGCAGGACGTGCAGCACCGAGGCGACCTGCACGAGGTTGTGGGGATGGGTGCCGACGGCACCACGACCAGTCGCGCGGACCAGTTGTTGGAGCGCGCGATCCTTGAGGCGGCCGACGCCGCCGGGCTGACCGTGTTGTCGGAAGAGGCAGGATTCGTCGATCAAGGCAGCGACATGGTCGCCGTCGTGGACCCCCTCGATGGGTCGCGCAACGCCGAGCGGGGAATCCCGTTTCATTGCACCAGCATTGCCGTCGGCCGGGCCAGTCTGGCCGGGCTTGAGGCCGGCGTCGTTCGGAGCCTGGTGACGGGCGAGAGTTACGCCGCGCGGCGCGGTGGCGGCGCGACCGTGAACGGCAAGGCCGTGCAACGGCGGCCGTCGGACCTCGAGGACCTGATGGTTGGCCTGATCGTTGACTATTCCGAGATGGATTTGCAGCGCATCCGCAGCGACGTGCGCTTCCACTTCCGCGACTTGGGCTCCTCGGCGCTCGAGTTGTGCCTCGTCGGCACCGGCGCGATGGACGTTTTCCGGGTCCAGGACGACTGGCTGCGCGTCTTCGACATCGCGGCGGCGACGCTGTTCGTGCGCGAGGCCGGCGGCGTGGTCCTGCACCCCGACACCCGCGAGCAACTTGATGTTCCGTTCGATCTCGATGCTCGCACCGGCCTTCTCGCCGTGCATGACC